>CAZHWA010000235.1:0-4459 GCA_964536175.1 uncultured Terricaulis sp.
GCGCGCCATCCCGACAGCGTCGGCCGTCTCATGGTGGTCGATATGTTTCCGTTCATGGGCCAGATGTTCGGCGGCGCCGAGGCGACGCCCGAGAGCGTGGCGCCCATAGCCGATCAGATTCGCAGCGAGATGCTGGCCGCGCCGCCGGGCACGACCGGCCCGATGCTGGAGCAGATGGTCGCGAACATGACGAATACCGAAAGTGCGCGTCCCGCACTCTTGCAGCACGCGCGCGACAGCGACCGCGCCGTTGTCGCCAATTCCTTCCACGAACTCATCATTACCGACATGCGCCCGGAGCTGGCCAACATCGCCGCGCCCGTCACGGTGCTCTACGTGGTCCCGCCCAATGCGCCGATCGCGCGCGAGCAATATGTGGGCTACATGGAAGCCTCGTACGCCTCGCTGCCCAACAAGCGCCTGGTGCTGATCGAAGACAGCTATCATTTCATCATGATCGACGCCTTCGACCGCTTCATGCAGGAAGTGACCGCATTCCTTGGCGACGAATAAGATCCGCCGCTCGCTGTGAGTCTAAGCGCTGTGCCGCTGTGGTGAAAAGAAACCGCAGCGACTCAGCCAATGGCAGCGAGACGCTGCAGGGCGCCCTCGCCGGGAGGGCCCGGGGAGGGCTCTCTCAAGCCGACGTGATTTGTTGGGCGGCATGGGCCGCGCTAGCCTTTATCGTCGTATTGGAGGAAAGCCGCATGCGCGCATCGTGGTCATGGCTTGCTGCGTGCGCTGCGACGGCGGCGCTTCTTGGCACAGCCTACGCTGAAGTGCCATCGCGCGAAGAGATGGTCTGCCCCATCGGCGGACAGAGCTTCGTCTACATGGGCTATGCCGTCTATTCGACCTACGGCCAGCGCCTCGACGGCAAACCGTTCGGTTCGACCGAATTTCCGTTGCGCATTCCAGTCTGCCCGAACGGCTTTGTCGTCTACAGATCCGATCTCAGCGAGGCTGAGGTCGCTGCGCTCGCCCGCTACATCGAGACGCCTGAATTTGCCGCCATGGCCGAGCGCTCCACCTATTATCGCGCCTCGCGCCTGGCGCGCGCGGCCGGCGATCCTGCGGCGCTGCAGGCCTGGCTTATGCTGTCGGCTTCCTGGCAGGTCGATACCGACGCCGCGCGCTTTGCGGAGTATCAGGGCGAGTTCCTGGCGCTCGCAGAGCAGGCGTTGGCGCAGCTGCCGCGCACCTCGCCCGAATGGTGGGCGCTGCACTTCCGCGCCGCCAACGCCGAGCGTCAGCTCGGCCGCTTCGATGCGGCCAGCGCGCGCCTGTCCGGTCTGCCCATGCATGAACTGGCTTCGATCGATCTTGGCGAGGAGGGCGATGCCGCCGCCTGGGGCGAAGGCTTTCGAGGCGCCGTTGAAACGCTGAACGGTCTGATCGCCGCGCGCGACGCCAGTGTCGAGCCGGAAAGCCTGCGCCGCTAACGCTGCTGGAAGCCCGCCAACGCTTCGCACGCCCAACGTGCGGCTGTCAGCGCCGAAATGTTCGCGACATCGAGCGAAGGATCGAATTCCGTCAAATCGACGCTGCGCACCTGCGGGTGCGCGCAGATCACTCGGGTTGCGTCGAAGAAATCCTGCGCCGTCACGCCGCCTGGCCGGGCCCCCGGCGCGCCCGGCATCGCTGCGCGCTCGATGACATCGATGTCGAAATCGACGTGAATGACATCGCAACGCGCGGCGAGGCGCGCAAGCGCATTCTCGGCGATCCTTCCCAACCCTTCCGCGCGGCACGCCGCTGCATTGGCGACATAGATGCCGGCGGCTTTCGCCTTCTCGTGCGCCTTCCTGGTGTTGGCGAAAGGGAGGAGCCCAATCTGTGCGATGTGCGCGCCCGGCAAACCATCTTCCAGCAGCGCCTGGATCGGATTGCCGTTAGTCAGTCCGCAATCGGTGTCGCGGAGATCGAAATGTGCGTCGAGGGTGAGCACGCCGACTCGACCGAGTGAAGGATCGAGCGCATGCACGCAGGGGCGGGTAATCGCGTTATTGCCGCCCAGCACGATGGTAAGATCGTGCGCTTTGGTCAGCGGCCCGAGCACCGCTATCAAAGGCGCCAGTGATGCGGCCGGCTCCAGGCCGGCGATGTCGGCGTCGCCGTGGTCATAGAGGCGCAGCGTCGAAAGATCGGTCTCCGTCTCCAGATCGTAGACGCTCATCCGCTTCATCGCTGCGCGCACTGCCCCGGGCGCCAGGTCGCAGCGCCCCGGCGTGATCGAGCCCAGGCCCAACGGCGCGCCGACCAGCGCGACCGGTGCGCTGGCGTCATCCGTGAGCAAATCCGCGGCTGAGAACCACGAGCGGCAATCTGAATCGGAAGTCATCGGTGCGAGTATAACCCACACCCATTCCCGGGGCGAAGCGAAGCATCGAGCCCGGGACCCATAACCACGGCCCGATCCGGAGAAGTCTGAGTCTATGGGTCCCGACTGCGCTTCGCGCATCCGGGAATGGGTTGGTGCTTTATTGAGCTCCTGCGGGTATGACGCGTCCCATGTGGGACACGCTTTGGGTTGATGCCAACCTCGCCACCATGCGCGAGGGCGGCGCGCCGTACGGCGCGATTGAGCGTGGCGCGGTGGCGGCGCAGGACGGGAAGATCGCCTGGGTCGGCTACGCCGCGGACCTGCCGGCGGACCATGAGAAGCTCGCCCGCGAGGTGCGCCGCTGCGGCGGCGCCTGGATCACGCCGGGGCTGGTCGATTGCCACACGCATCTTGTGTTCGGCGGCGATCGCGCGCGCGAATTCGAAATGCGGCTGCAGGGCAAGAGCTACGAAGAGATCGCCCGCGCCGGCGGCGGCATCGTCTCTACCGTCGCAGCGACGCGGGCGGCGACGAAGGAAGAGCTGATCGCGAGCGCAGCGAAGCGCCTCGCCGGCCTAACCCGCGAAGGCGTCACCACCGTCGAGATCAAATCCGGCTACGGCCTCGATCTCGAAACCGAGATCAAGATGCTGGAAGCAGCGAAGGCGCTTGAAACTTACGCGCTGGAACCCTCTCCCCCCTCGCGGGGGAGAGGGCAGGGTGAGGGGGGGCGCGCCAACGCTCCGGCGCCGGATCGTTTGAGCGCCCCCCACCTCCCAACCTCCTCCCCGCAAGGGGGAGGAGGAGTCGCGCCGCACATTAGAGTGCGCCGCACTTTCCTCGGCCTGCATGCGCTGCCGCCGGAGTTTCGCGACGACCGCGCGGCTTATGTGCAGCTCGTGGCGGATGTGATGATCCCGGCCGTGGCGGCTTTGGGCGCAGCGGATGCGGTCGATGCGTTCTGCGAAAATATCGGCTTCACGGCGGAGGAGGTGGACTACGTGTTCTCCGCCGCGCATGCGAACGGCCTGGCGGTGAAGCTGCATGCCGAGCAATTGAGCAACCAGAACGGTGCGGCTTTGGCGGCGCGGTACAAGGCGCTGTCGGCGGATCATCTGGAATATCTGGACGATGCGGGCATCGCCGCGATGGCGGCGAACGGGACGACAGCGGTGCTGCTGCCGGGCGCGTTTTACTTTTTGCGCGAGACGCAGGCGCCGCCGATCGAGGCGATGCGCAAAGCCGGCGTCGCCATGGCGGTCGCCAGCGACTGCAATCCCGGCACCTCGCCCATGACCAGCCCGCTCGCCGCGCTCAACATGGCTTGCACGCTCTTCGGCCTCACGCCCGAGGAAGCGCTGGCCGGCATCACCTGTGAAGGCGCCCGCGCGCTCGGCCTGCTGGACGAACTCGGCACGCTCGAACTCGGCAAGGCGGCCGATCTTGCGGTGTGGGATGTGAAGCATCCAGCCGAACTCAGCTACTGGCTCGGCGCGCCTCTTCTGAAAGAGCGCGTGCTGGCGGGTCGGGCCATCTAACCTCCCCCTCGATGGGGGAGGTGGCCGCGAAGCGGCCGGAGGGGGTGCGCGCTGAGGCGGTGAAGAAGTCGCCTCACGCGGCATAATCGGAAACAACAGCGGGTCCCACCCCCTCAGTCACGCTGCGCGTGACAGCTCCCCCATCGAGGGGGAGCGGGGTTCGTTTGCTTGCGCGCTGCGTGCGCGCTAACACGCCTCAAAATCTTCCGGGAGGAAACGATGAACCCCCGTCGCGACGACTCGCGCGTCATTCGTGCGCCGCGTGGTATGGAAAAATCGTGCAAGAGCTGGCTCACCGAAGCTGCGCTGCGCATGCTGATGAACAATCTCGATCCGGACGTCGCCGAGCATCCCGAAGAGCTGGTCGTCTATGGCGGCATCGGCCGCGCCGCGCGCGATTGGGCTGCGTTCGACAAGATCGTGGAGACGCTGCGCCGGCTCGAGGAGGACGAGACGCTGCTGGTGCAGTCGGGCAAGCCGGTGGGCGTATTCAAGACGCATGCGGACGCGCCGCGCGTGCTGATCGCCAACTCGAACGTCGTGCCGCGCTGGGCGGGATGGGCGCGTGTCGACGAACTCGGTCGTAAGGGCCTTATTG
>CAZHWA010000236.1:0-3474 GCA_964536175.1 uncultured Terricaulis sp.
CTACGCGCCGCTCGACTCCGAGCACGTCGTCGGCGTGGAGGACGACGCCTATGGCATGCGCCGTATTGAAAGCCGATGTGCGCGCTGCGACAGCCACCAGGGCCACGTTTTCCCGGACGGACCGCGCCCAACCGGACTACGGTACTGCATCAATTCGGTATCATTGCGCTTCGTCCCCGAGGACGGTCCGCTGCCCGATCCGCTGGGCCGAGGCGACAGCCTCTAGGAAACCGCCTTAGGAATAGACGTTCGCCGAGCGAAGCTGCTCGATCAGGCGGTCCAAATCGCGGCGCATGGACTGCACGATCACGTCGTGCGCCTCCCCGTCCCGGAATGTGGAGAACGCCCGCGACATCACTTTGCCGACGAGCAAGTTGGCTTCGTTGGTATCGTTCGTGAATTGCCGGGCCTTGGCGGCAAGTTCGCCTTGGCGCTCCAATATAGCCGTCACAGGTTGCGCCACGTCGCGCCTCCATCTGTGTTGCGGCCGAACAGCTCCCCCTTGCGAACGGCGTAATCCAAGGCGAACCATAACAGAAATTTCCCCAGGCTGGAGAGGAAAGTCGCCGTTCTCTCCACATTTTTAGGGGCGGGGCGGAAATGCGTCGATTTGCAAGCGTTTATTAAGCCTACCGGCGCGCAATGGCGAGCGCATCTTGACGCGGTGACAGGTTCGGTGACGATGGTGTCAGCGTGACGAAGCCATTTCCAACCAAGAACCTGCGGTTTTTCCTCACCGCGCCATCGCCGTGCCCGTACCTTCCGGGCAAACGCGAGCGCAAGGTGTTCACCGGGCTGGATGGCCTCAACGCCGAGGCGCTGCACGATGTGCTGACGCACGCCGGTTTTCGGCGTTCGCAGAACATTGCTTACCGCCCCTCTTGCGATGCGTGCGAGGCTTGCGTGTCGGCGCGTGTGCCGGCGGAACGTTTCCAATTTGCCCGGCGCTGGCGCAAGATCATGACCAGGAACGCCGATCTCACACGCAGCCTTCGCCGCGCCGAAGCGACGGAAGAGCAATTCTGGCTCCTGCGAAAGTATCTCAACTCCCGCCACGCCCACGGCGGGATGGCCGATATGACGTTCAGCGATTACGCCGCTATGGTCGAAGAAACGGCGGTGCGCACGCATATCGTCGAATATCGGCATATCGGCGGGCCCAAGGCCGGCGAAATGTGTGCTGCCGCACTTGTCGACGTGCTCGGCGACGGGTTGAGCCTAGTGTACTCCTACTTCGATCCGGATGAGGCCAAGCGCAGCCTCGGCATCTACACCATCCTCGACCACATCCAACAGGCGCGCGCGGCTGGGTACGGTTACGTCTACCTGGGCTATTGGATCCCGGGCTCCGAAAAGATGGACTACAAGGCGAGCTTCCGGCCCTTGGAATTGCTGCTGGGCGGCGAGTGGCGCCCTTACGAGCCGGTCCGGTTCTGACCCAGGGGGCGCCTTCGCTTGACGCGGACGCTGTAGGATAAAGCGTCATGGTCGACTCCAAGAAAGCGCTCTGGCGCGCCGCCGAAATCACGCCGGCGCTGCGCCCGTTCACACAGAAACTGAATCCCAATTCCCTGTTCCGCGCCGCCGGGCTGTCCCGCTTGGCCGGCATGGGTCGCGCGCACGTGAGCCTGGTGCGCCTGCCGCCCGGCAAGGACAGCTTCGCCTACCATGCCCACATGTTGGAAGAAGAATGGATTTACATCCTTTCCGGCCGCGCCATCGCCGACATTGCCGGCAAGTCTCAAGAAGTCGGCCCCGGCGATTTTATGGGCTTCGCCACGCCTGCCGTTCCTCACCTGCTGCGCAACACGTTCGCTGAAGAGTGCACGTATCTCATGGGCGGCGAAGACAGACCGATCGACGTCGTTTCATATCCTGAGCACGACAAGCGTTACCTCATAATGCAAGGCGAAGGCGGCACTGAATTTTACGAGCTAGGCGAGCCAATCAAACCGTTCGGCAAGGCGGAGTAGTCAGCGGAGCACGATGCCTTCCCGGGTGCGGGCGCCGTCTGGGACGGCGTATTTGAAGTGGGCGCAGAGACGACTTTGCGTGGCCATCGGACCCGGCGGGTCGTCGCCGGCGAATACCAACAAATTGAGGTAGGCGGACCGCTCCTCAATAGCGATGGCGACGTAGGTCGGCCGATCGGCGCCGCACAAGCCGGCGCCTTCGCCGGTCTGCGACTGTTCGGTGACACGCCGAAGTTCGATCGGCAACTGGCCCGAGCTCGCCAGTACGGCTGCGTAGCTGTCCCCGTCCCGCGCCAGACGCTCGCTGGCCACGCGCGGGGCCAGCGTTCGCGTATAGAGTACGATCCCGCGGTCGAAGATGAGACCAGCGCGTTCGATCGAAAGATTGCCGGTGACGGTGCGCGCGCTCACGGACGCGGCGCGGAATTCGCCCATGATCGTCGCCGGAATTGAGGCTTCGGCTTGGCCCTCCCGCGCCTCTCCGCATGCGACGAGAGCTGCGCACAACAGGGCGACGATTAAGACCCGCATGGGCGCGCAAGTTAATCAGCCTTGCCAGCTTACGCGACGACCCTCCGTCGCATTTCGCGCGCCGCTGGTCGATTGGAGCAATGAGCAACGAACGCGGCGCACCCAACGGCGCGCCGCAAGTTGAGTTCGGGCAGGCTTAGCCCGGGCCTTGGCGCAGCGTCATGACGCCGACGCCGGCGGCGGCGGCAAGGCCGGTATTGCCTTCAACGCTGACGGGCTGGAGCGCGATCGAGCGATCGAAACCGCCGACCAGCGCATTGGCGCCGAGGCCCAGACCTGCCGTCACCTGCGCGGAAGCGCCGCCATAATCGCCCTCGAGCGCGCCGGTGCCGACGTCGGAGGAAGGCGCGACTACCGCCCACACCAGGCGCGCGTCCTGTGTGTAGCCGATGTCGAGCCCGTAGCGGCGCAGTTCGCCGTGATAGTGCTCAGGCCCTCCATCGACCGGACGATAAAGGCAGTCCATATCGCGCGAGGACGAGATGAGGCGACCCCAACCGTCTTCGACCTTGCACTCGAGCGTGCCAACATGCACGCCGTCGTCGGCCGCATGCGCGAGCGGCGCAGTCAAGGCCAGCAATGCAACGCCGGCGAAGACCGCGCGGATATGAGTCGTCTTAAGCATGGGTGCTCCTTGCTTCAGCGCCAGTTCTGGCGTCCGCATCCAAACGGCTTGGCGCAAAGCACGTTCCGCTCGTTTGTGCTGCGGCTCACGCGTGTGTGAGACACACAGTGCGCGAAACACCGCACAGGCGTCGCACGGCAGGGTCTGAAACCAAGCGTGATGCGGAACAGCAACGGTTCCGCGGCGACTACGCCGTTGTTCGCCGCGATCTATTCATCGAGACGCTGTGCGCACCGGCCGACGCTCGATCGACTGCAAGCGGACCGGCGTTGCGTCAAACACTGCTGGCCGCCAGACGATTGAGTTCGGCGACATGGGCGGCGAAAGCCTTGCGGCCGGCGCGCG
>CAZHWA010000236.1:3484-4451 GCA_964536175.1 uncultured Terricaulis sp.
CAGCGAGAGCCAGGTGCGCTGGCGCCCGTCCAAGGGCGCCTTGGCCACGGCGACGTAGCCGGCTTCCTCCAATTGCCGAACGTGTTTGGACATCACCGAATCCGAAACACCGATGCGGTCGCGGACGAGGGCGAACTCGGCTTCATCGACGCTGGACAAGATGGCGCAAATCTGCAGCCGGCCGGGCGCGTGGATGACGGCATCGAACACCGGCACGGGACTCATTGTGGCGCCTCGGCCAATTCCTTGCGCCAGATGCGCATCCACAGCCGGCTGCCGCCGATGGCGGCGAGAAAGGCGACGGCGCATGAGACGATCCAGAGCCAGTCCGGGCCGACATAACGCCCGTAGAGCGAAAGCCCGATCAAGCCGACCAGCAGCGCGGCGAGGGCGAACGCCACCCACCGCGCGCGGCGCGGCGAGTAGCCGCTGACCCACCAGCCGAAGCGCTTGCGCCACCATACGATCATCCAGATCAGCGCGCCAAAGACGAGCGCGAGCGCAACGATATCCCAGGGCCGCGGCATGCCATGCCCGGCCGCCAGCAGCGCACAGGCGCCGCCATAGGCGAGATCGTAGGTCAAAGGGTAGTCCAGCTTCCCCGGCGCACCGGCGCGCGCGGCCTGGATCGAGGCCAGCACTGCCTTGGGATCGTCGTCGGTCATCATCTCCTCACTTTCCATGATGGAAAGTTAGTCGTTACTTTCCACTTTGGCAAGTGATAAGTTTCCGGGGTGGCAAGTGAGGCGGGAGGGTTTCGATCGTTTGCGGAACAGCCGCTTCACCTCCCCCTGCCTGGAAGGGAGGGAACGCTCCGTCGTTCCTCTCCGGCATTTGCAGGAGAGCCTAGGTGAGGGTGCGGCGCTAAACTCTCAAAACTCGCGCCACGCTAGTCACCGCTCCACCTGCGCTCCACCCTCACCCTGCCGTTCGGCGTTGCGATTGCAGTGCAATCGCTCCCGCTTCG
>CAZHWA010000237.1:0-4437 GCA_964536175.1 uncultured Terricaulis sp.
TCTGGAATGCGCACCGTGTCGCCGGGCTGAATGGGGGTTGTACTGGGCAACCTGTACACGCGCTCGGCGGTCTCTTCGGGATGCTTGATGAACACGCGGCTGGTGTCGGCCCTATAGGTAAAGCCCCCCGCCGTCGCCACGGCGTTCATGACCGTAAGGCCCGCCGCATAGGGATATGTGCCGGGCGAGCCCACCTCCCCCAGGATGAAGAAAGGCCTGTAGCTGGCGACTTCGACCGCGACGTTCGGCTGGCGCACGTAGCCGTTGCGCAGCACGTCGGCGAGCGCCGCGCCGAACTCGTTCACTGTCTTGCCCTGCGCAGGGACTTCCCCAACGAGCGGGTACGAGATCGAGCCGTTCGGCCCCACCAGGAAGTCGCCGGAAAGCGCGGCTTCGCCGAACACGCTTATGCGCAGCTGATCGCCCGGCCCGAGCCGGTACTCGCGCAGCACGACTTGAGACTCGAGATCGCCCGCAGGCATGGCCCCTCCGGCGCACGCCGCGCACAGAAGGATCAGGAGACCAGCGGCCCAACGGCGAAAAGATGCGAAAACGCCCATTGTCTGGCTGCCCCCAATGCTTGCTAGGCGAGCTTATACGGCGTGGCCCGCTTATTTCAAAGACGCCCAATAGGCTGCGGGGCTATCGTCTCCGTCGACGTCGATGATCATGGCGCTGGCGCGCTCGTCTTCGAATTTGGCGATGCTCAAGCGGCCGGTGGCGTATGCGCCGGTGTCGATGCAGATGCGCCGCTCGTCGCCATAAGGCGCGTCGACCGGCGTATGGCCGTGCACGATGAAGTGGCTGTACCTCCGCTTGTCGGAGATGAACTTCTTGCGCGCCCAGAAGAGATCTTCCTCGGTCTGACTGTCGAGCGGCCGCCCGCAGTCCACGCCTGCGTGCACGAAGAGATAGTCCCCGGCGACGACGTATTTCTCCAGGCCGTTGAGAAATTCGAGATGGGAGCTCGGCACCTGCTCTTTCAGCTTTTCGGCCGCCGCGATGATCGCCTCGTCGGCCCCGGCGATCGAGGGCAGCGGACGCACTCCGTAGGAGACCATCGTCTCAAGGCCGCCGTGGGCGAACCATCCGCGATTGACCAGCGGGTCCTCCATGAAGGCGAGCATCGCCGCCTCGTGATTGCCCTTTAGGAAGTGCGTCTCGAACCCCTCGCCGGCGCGTTCGATTAGCAAATCAATCACGCCCGGGCTGTCGGGCCCCCGATCAACGTAATCGCCTAGAAAAACCAGCAAGGGCTCGCTGTCGGCGCCCACTCTGTCCCGCTCTCTTGCGAGACGGTCGAGCGCGCGCTCCAGCAGATCGGACCGGCCATGAATGTCCCCTACCGCAAACCCAACCCTCCCCTCCGGGAATTTGGCGATGCGGTGCTCTCTCCTCTGAAAGAACGCTGAAAGCAGCATGGTGGAACCTGTATTGGGCCGCCCCGAGGCCCCTGGCAACTGTCGTGCCGCGCGCATTTGGACCTGGACACGGAGCGCTTCCCCCGGATTTGATCGGCGCTGGGGTCGAAACGATCCCGGACATGGGGCGGGCGTGTCGGCGGGCTTTTTCAAGCGCATCTTTGATTTCAATCTGGGCGCCTTGGCGACGGGGCTGGTCATTTTCGCCGGCCTTGCGCTCGAAGGCGCCGACGCGCCCGCGCGGGCGGCAATGCTGGCTGGCGCATTAATCGTGTTGTTGCTGATCGGCATCGTCGCCGCTTCGCCGGAAATGCTTGCGCACGCGGCGAGCGCGCACTGGATCTCGGGCCTCGCAGCCATCGTCTTCATGGCCTGGGCGCTCGTGACGACGCTGCCCTTGACGTCCAACCAAGCCGCCATGCTCGCCCACCCGCTCTCGGAGGCGTTCGGCTGGCGGCCAGCTTCAGTGTCGATCGCTCCGCACTCGACACTCGAGGGCCTGGTCTCACTGCTCGCGCCCTTCGCGGCGTTTGCGCTCGGCGCGCTTACGTGCGCCGATCGGCGCAGCCGCGACTGGGCTGGTCGTTGGCTGATGCTGCTGACGATCGGGTTTTCGCTGTACGCGCTCAACATCTACTTTGCCTACCAGGCTGAGGCCGGAGGGCGCCTCGACGCGCGCGTGTTGTCGCCGAACGCTGCTGCGGCCTTGTTCGGCGCGCTGGCGCTGTTTGCCTTCGCCATGATGGTGCGCGCAGGCGCAGGACGGCTCGGCGCTTCGCCTTCTTCGCCGCTTCCGCACCGCTTGAGCTGGGCGTCCGGCTTCATCCGCGCGCCCATAAGTTCGGTGGCGCTGATTTTCGCGCTGACGTGTGCGCTGCTGACAGCTTCGCGCGGCGGCCTCTTCGCAGCGGCGATCGGATTCCTCGTCTTCTTCGCGATCCTCGCGCTGCGCCGCTTTGGGCCTTCGGGTTCAGGACGCGGCATGCTCTTCGCGCCAGTGCTCGGCGTGATCGCGGTTGGCGTGTGGCTGTTCGCGCGCGGCTCCGGTCCGCTGGTGGATCGCTTCACAAACACGGCGGGCGCGGTGCGGTCGCGCACGGAGCTAATCGAGCCGCACTGGCAGGCCTTTCTTGACCGACCCGTGCTCGGCAACGGCCTCAACACCTATCACGAACTCAATGTGATGGCGGCCACGCCTGAGAACTGGGCGTCACTGAGTTACGCAGGCGCGGCGCACAACATCTATGTGCAGGCGTTGGAGGAAGTTGGCATCGTCGGCGTGGCGCTGATGACGCTGATGCTGGCGCCGCCAATCCTGCGCGCATTGCGGCGGGCGCTGTTCGGCTCGACCGGCGTCGAGTGGGCCGCCGCCGCGTGCGCCGTTACAGCGCTATTCTTCCTGCACGGCGCGGTCGATTTCGAACTGCAGATTCCAGCGATCGCTTCGCTTTACGCGTTCGCGCTCGGGGCGTTCTCAGGATCTGGAAAGCAAGCCGCCGCGAGTTAGGTCGGGCAGCCCTGGCTGATGTTCGAGCAATACCCGTGCCCACGCGCGCCTGTTGTCGTGAGCGGAGTCAACGGTTGGTAGGACGGTGACGTCGGCGGCGGCTGGCCAATGGCGCCCGTCGTCGGGCCGCCCGGTATCGCCGCAGCGGCGATTTGCGCGAGCTGTACAGAATCCGAAAGCGCCGCGAGCACGGTCTCACACGGCGGCGCGCCGGAGTGAAGGCCGAGCGCAATGCGCAAACGGTTTGCGAGCGGAGAGCTCGACGTCGAAGCCGCACCGGTCGGATCGCCTTCGACTTCTGAAAGCGCTGCGCTGATGGCGTCGATATCTGCGCCTTCAGGCGCCTGCGAGATGGCGAGGTACGCGTCTTCTGTGCTGATGCAGGGGATCACGCCGGCGCCGGCCGAGGAGAGCTCCACAGGCGACGCGCCGCCCGCCAGCGTCGGAATGTCCGGCGTGGTTGGCACGTACGATTGCTGCTGTTGCTGTGGCGGCGGAGGCGTCGGCGCGCGTCTAGTTTCTTGGCCATCGGCCATCGCCAACTGCGCAAAGATGAGCGACCCCGCGAACATCGCGAAGGCGCTGGCCACAACCGCAACTCGCGAAATGACCGGCCGCAGACGCATGCCCCCTCCCGTTGGCCGTCAAGACGGTCAACCAAACATGGAACATGCACCGAGACAAACCCGTCGCGCAAGGCGGGGCGAAAAGAAATTGCGAAAGTCGCGTCGCGCGCGATAACTCGATCACGCTCTTGAAAGTTCGACGCTTTTGCGCTGCGTGAACGCGCCAGCTTTCCGAGAATTAGGGCGCCGCCTCGAGAAACCGTCTGCTCAGCGCCGGCTAGCTCGGCTTCCTTCCGCCAGCTGCCGCCGCAAACAACAGCTCGCGCCGGGGCGCGGCTTCGACGCTGGCGCTTGCCCAACTCGCCAAGGATGCGCCGGCCTGGCGCGAAACCCAGCGATAGTTGAGTGCGCGCGGCGACCGCGGCGTGTCATGCAAATTGTCCAAAACAAAATCGCCAAGGTCGGTCTGAACGATCAGCACCGCGTGCATGCCCACGCCAGGCGCATCCGCCACTGCGAGCGCCAGCGCATCCCTGTCCCAGCCCAACTCAATGAGGCGCGCCCGCTTCTCGAGCGCGTAGTCTTCACAATCGCCTTGAGCCGTCCGCCCCTCGGTCAGGGGCATGGCCCAAAATTCGTCCCGTCCATAGCTCTGGGCGTCCGTGCTCGCGGAGATGCTGCGGTTCACCTCGAGGTTCACGACGCTGAGCGCGCGCCAGCGCTCTTCGGTGAGCGCCACTTCGCGGCGCTCATGCTCGACCCGCACGCCTTCAGCGCGAGCCGCCAGGAGCTGCGCGAAAATGGAGGCTGCATCCTGATTGCGAACGATCCACGGCTGCACGCCCGGAATGGCGTTGAGCACCACCGGCTGAAGCCAGCCATTGGCGGCGCCGTCTTGCGCAGACACCGCGCACGCTTCCGGCATGCGTTCGCAGAATTCGGC
>CAZHWA010000238.1:0-4425 GCA_964536175.1 uncultured Terricaulis sp.
ATCAGACTGAGATCCTGGGGCGCGCGGAAGTAGCTCGGGAGCCAGGAGAGCAACACGTAGAGGATCCAGTTGCTGCAAAAGTGATTGACGATGAGCGCCCACACGGCTGGCTTCGTCAGAAGCTCTCCCCAGGGCGTTGGGCCCGATGCGCCGCGTTTGTCGTCGGCCTCGGCGAGCATGGCGCGCTCGGCGTCGGAAATGCGCGGATGCTGCGCGGGGCTGTCCCACACGAATGCGAACCATAGCGCCGCGGCGATCAACCCGAACACACCGAACAGGTAGAACACGGCCGGCCAGCCCCATTGCGTGATGACCCAGCCGGTGGTCAGCAAAGCGAACAGCGTTCCCATCGGCACGCCGCTCAGAAGCACGGCGACGAAGCGCGAGCGCTCTGCTCGAGGATACCAGCGCGCGCCGAGATAATAGGCGGCCGGAAACGTCGCCGCCTCACCGAGCCCCATGGCGATACGAGCGATATAGAGCGCAGGCAGTGAAATCATCGCCGCGATTGGCGTCAGCACCGTGAAGAGCGACCACCAGGCGATCGCGACGCCCATCACGACCTTGCCGCCGAAACGGTTGGCGAGCCAACCGCTCGGCGCCTGGAACAGGAGATAGCCGATGAAGAACGAGGAAAGGACGAGGCCCTTGGTCGTCTCGCTCCAGCCGAACGCCTCCTGCATCGCAATCGCTGCGACGGAGATGTTGACGCGATCGATGTAGCAAACGAACGTCGCCAGGAAGCAGAGCAGCAACAATGTGAGCCGCTTCGGCCACCTGCTTTGCGTTGGCGCTCCAGTGGCCTCGGTCATGCAAACCTCAGCAAGTGCGGCGCAGGAAGTCCGCGAGGGCGGGCCACACCCCCGCCTCGGTCATGAAAGGCGCGTGACCCAGTCCCGGCGCGATGGCGATTTCGAGATCGGGCTTGCGCCGGCGCATCTCCTCGACCGCGCTCGCAGGAAGGATGTCGGTGATCTCGCCCCTGATCACGAGCGTCGGAATCGGCTTCAACGCCTCGAACAGCGGCCAGAGATTCGCAAGCGCCTCGGAGCCGGGTTGCACAGTACGGGCGATGTTTGGATCGTAATCGAGCACGACCCCGCCTCCAGGCTGTTCGCGATAGGTCCTGCGCGCGAACTTGATCCAGAAAGCGCCGTCGGTCTCATCCGGGAACGCGACGCTGTGAATCTCGCGACATTGGCGCGCCGCCTCCTCCCATGAGGCCGCCGCCGTCACCTTGCCGGCGTATTGTTGAATGCGGGCGATCCCCGCCGGATCGAACTCCGGGCCGACATCGTTCAGCACAGCCGCGGCCAAGCGTTGCGGCGCAAGCGACGCCGCTATCATGGTCATCAGCCCGCCCATCGACGTGCCGACGAAAACAGCCCGCTCGACGCCGAGATGAGAGAGCAGCGCCAGCATGTCGCCGACGTAGACAGCCGGATTGTAGCGCTCCGGCGACAGATCCGGATCGGAGCCGCCGCGGCCGCGCTGCGAGGCGACGATCACGCGCCGTCCAAGCCCGGCGATCATCGGCGCCAGCTCCTCGAAGTCGCGCACGTTGCGGGTGAGGCCGTGCAAACACAACACGGGCGGCCCGCTGACCCCGCCTTGCGCAGGATAGTCGCGATACTGAATCCGGGGACCGTCCCCAGTTGAAAACCGGCTCTCGGTGAACGCTTCTGGCATGGAGGTCTGCTCCCATTGCGGCTGCTGCGCCGGTTCGATCCAATCGCGCTTCAATCGCGGTGCGGTGACGAAGAACAATGTCGAGGCGATCAAGTAAAAGCCGGTGCCGGTCAGAATGGAGTAGCGCAGCGACTCCTCTGCGAATTGGGAGCGGAGCGCGTCGGACATCGCGCCGATAATCAGGTCGCCAAGACCAATGCCGACGAGATTGTTCACCAGCAGAAACATCGCCGTCGCAGTGGTGCGCATGCTCACGGGGACAATGTGCTGGAACGCCGCCACGGCGGGGCCTATCCAGGCGACGCCCAGCGCCGTGGGCAACAGCAGCGTAAAAAAGACTGTCGTCAGAGACGGTGACAGCACGCCCAGAACGTAGAACGGCGCCGCCGCCAGAAAGGCGACCGCCGGCACGAGCGCGTACGCGCTGCGATGGCGCTGGCCCAGAACATCCGCCGCCAGTCCGCCGAGGAACAGCCCGATACAGCCTCCAACCAGCACGATGAGCCCGTAGAAGTAGGACGCGTAGAGCAGCGGGCCCGCGTTCGCCGGGATCATCCAGTCTGGAAGGAACGCCAAGTACTCTGGCAGCATCTCGCCATAGGACCGGACGAAAAAAGCAGGCAACCAAGCGAACAGGCCGTAGCCCATGATCGATGAGCTCGCCGCGCCCAGCGACAGCGTCCAGAACGAGCGCTTCCGCATCATCGTTGCGGCGACTTCGCTGACGCGTGCGCGCGCCGGCGGCGGGCCGGGGTCATGACGGCCGCGCTGCGGCTCGCGTATGCTGAAAAAGAACAGGGGCGCCAGCGCGACGCCCGCCATGCCGACGATGATGAAGGCGGCCCGCCAATCCAGCAGCGTGGCTACGACCCCGCCGAACACGATGCCAACGGCGCCGCCGATGGGAATGCCGAACGAATAGATGGCAAGCGCCCGCGCCCGGCGTTTGGGCGGGTAGTAGTCGCTAATGATAGAATAGGCTGGCGCGATGCCGCCCGCTTCACCGACACCGACGCCCATTCGCGCGAAGAAGAGCTGCCACGCCGTCGTCGCCGTGCCGCAAAGGGCCGTCATGCCCGACCAGAGCGTCAGCGCCGCCGTGATGATCCAGACCCGGTTTGCGCGGTCGGCGAACCAGGCGATGGGCACGCCTAGCGTCGAGTAGAAGATCGCGAATGACACTCCGCGCATGAAGCCGATCATGGTGTCGCTGACGCCGAGCTCCTCCTGGATGGGGATGGCGAGAATGCCAATGATCTGCCGGTCTATGAAGTTGAACGTGTAGACCACTATCAGCATGAACAGCACGAAGGCGCGATAACCCGCTGTCTCCGCCTTGACGGGCGCCGTCATGCGCCGCGTTCCGCGGCGGCCGCACTCCAATAGGGAGCGCGCAATTCCCGCTTCAGCAACTTTCCATTGGCGTTTCGCGGCAGCGACGAGCGAAGCTCGACGGCGTGGATGCGCTGCTGCTTGCCGAGTTTGGCGTTGGTCCAGGCGCGAACAGATTCGGCTGTATCATCCGCGCCTGCGCGAAGCACCACCAACGCGAGGGGCGTCTCCCCCCACTTCTCGCTCGGAATCCCAAACACGGCGCAGTCCGCGACGCTTGGATGTTGCATCATGGCTGCTTCGATGTCGGCGGGATAGATGTTCTGACCGCCGGAGATGATCATGTCCTTCTTGCGGTCCGTGATGTAAAGGTAGCCTTCGTCGTCCAGGCGGCCGATGTCGCCGGAGCGGAGCCAGGACCGCCCTTGGCCGTCTACCCAGAACGCCTCCGCCGTGGCTTTTGCATTGTTCCAGTAACCGGCCATGACGATGGGACTGAGAGCGACGATTTCTCCCGCCCTGCCCCGGGGCGCCACGCAGTCGTCATCGCCAAGAATAGCGATGTCCTCGCCGGGCAACGGCTTGCCGACCGAAGACATGCGTCCGGGCGCTTCTTCCGGCGCCAAGGTGGTGATCACGCCCTCGGTCGAACCGTAGAGCTCGATTACCCCGCACCTGAAGGTCTCGAACAGCGCCGTCTTGACGTGAATAGGCAGCGGCGCCCCGCAACACATCATGGATTGCATGGACGACGTGTCGAACTCGAGAAACTCCGGAACATCGAGCAAACGCTGAAACTGCACCGGCACCATGGCGACGTGTGTCGCGCGCTCCGACTGGATCGTCTCGAGGGCGTCCCGCGGATCAAATCCGCGCCGTACCAACAGCGAGCCGCCCAGGAGCAACGTCGGCAGCATGCTTGCCCAACTGATGTTCGAGAACAGCCCCGTCACGATCAGGGTGCGGGCGCCGCTATTGTAGCGCAGGGCGTGTCCGAGCAGATGAGCGGTCGCCAGCCGGCAGCCATGGGTGTGCACTATGCCTTTCGGCTGCCCAGTCGTGCCTGAGGAATAGATGATGTTGCAGGGATCGTCGGCGGTCAGGGCGACATGAGGATCATCGGCGGACTGGATCTTGCGCCAGCCTTGATAGTCCTGCCACTCAGGGCTCGCTGCGCCGCCCGCCGACAGCCGCAACGCTGCGCCAGGCGCGATGGACGTCAGACGGGGGACGTGATCGGCCGTCGCGACGAGAGCGGACACGCCGGCATCCGCGAGCATCGCCGCGATGGCTTCGTCCGCGATCGTGACATTCAATGGGACCACCACGGCGCCGGCTTTCAGTGCGCCGACCATGGTCTCGGCCATGGCTGCGCCGTTGCTCATGACGACGCCCAAGCGGGCG
>CAZHWA010000239.1:0-4425 GCA_964536175.1 uncultured Terricaulis sp.
GATCCGAACGTCATCCGTCTGCTGTTCATCCTCTCGGCGATCTTCAGCGGCGGCTTCACTATCCTCGTCTACATCATTCTGATGTTCGCCATTCCGTCGGCGCACACGAGCGAGGAATGGGCGGCTGCGCACGGCGTGCCCTTCAATGCACAGGAAATCATCGACCGGGCCAGGCGCGAAGCCAGCAAATTCGCTGAAGACAGCGAGAAAGCCTGGCGGCGCGAACGGCGCGCCTGGCGGCGGCATTGGCGCACGCATCATGGCGGCCCTTGGGGCGGCGAAGGCGTTTTCATCTACGATCCCCCGCCCGCTCCGCCCGGCAAGCCGGCAGGCTACCTGACGCGCATGTTCGCCGGTCTGTTTGCGCTGGTGTTCAGCTTGATCACCGCTGCGCTGCTGATCGCATTCCTTTATGCGTTCTTCTCACTCTTGAGCACAGGCGCAGTGCTGGGCTGGACCCCGCCGGACGACATACCGACCTGGCTTGCGATTCTTCTGCTGGCGATCGCGTATGCCGCGATCTCCTCTCCGTTCGCCGCGTTGCGCCGCTCGTCCTACGCCACCGTCAGCGGCCACACGAGTTATGGCGGCGGCGCCGATGCACTTATCACTGTCGTGCTCGTCGCGGTGGCCGTGTGGCTCTCCTACCTCTATTGGCCAGACGCGCGCGAACTCATTCAATCCGTACCGAACGCTCTGCGCAGCATCGGTGAATCGTTGCGCGAGACCACGGCTCTCTTGGCTCCATAGCCTCGGGGCGCGGCGTCGCATCCGCCGCCGCGCCCCATTTTTTTCAGCCCCAAGGTCCGGCTCTTGAATCCGCCGGCGTCCTGGCAGCCGCGGGCGCGATGCGTCCGCCGGCAAATTTGGCCAGCGCTTCGATGCGCTTTGCGATCGGGGGATGGGTGGCGAAAATGCTGGCGAAGTCCGAGTGCGCGTTCTCGATAAACATCTCGCGCATCTCCGAGGGCGCATCGACGGTCGAGTTGCCGGCAATTTTCTGCAGCGCTGAGATCATCGCATCGGGGTTTTTGGTCAACTCTACAGCGCCCGCGTCGGCCAGATATTCGCGCCGACGCGACAGCGCAAAGCGGATGACGATAGCGAGCGCATAGGCGATGGCGATCATCGCCAGCGCCACGACGATTGCAATGATTGCGCCCCCGCCGCTGCCGCTGCTGCGCCGCGAAGACGACGAAGAGCGGCCGGCGCGCAGTCCGCCGCGCATCAGACCGCGAAACGCAAGCTCGCCGACAACGGAAAAAATGCCGACGAAAACCACCGAAACGACCAACAGGCGCACGTCGCTGTTGCGAATGTGCGTGAGCTCGTGCGCGAGCACCGCCTCCAGCTCGTCATCGGTTAGGGCATTCAGAAGCCCGCGCGTCACCGTGATCGAGTACTGGCCTTTATGCAGGCCGCTCGCGAACGCATTCAGCGCGTCGGTTTCCATGATGCGCAGCGCCGGCATGGTGATGCCGCGCGAGATACAGAGGTTTTCCAGCAGATTGTAGAGCTTCGGCTCCTCGCGCCGCTCCACCTTCTTGGCCCCGGTCGCCGCATCGATGATGTTCTGATGAAATGCGTACGCAATGCCAAACCAGAGGATCGCCCCGGCGATCGCAAACGGCCAGGCGCGGCTGAGCGCATCGGCGGCCCACAGAAACGGCCCGGCGATCTCGTCGGGCCCCAGGCTCGCGCCGGACAATCCGGCAAACAGCAGGAAGAGCGCGTACATCAACAGGATGAGCAGCACCGGAAATCCGAGCATGAGCAGCACGGATTTCCAGTTGTTGTTCCAGATGTGCGTCTGCAGACCGTAGGCGGCCACGCGCGGACTGCCCCGTTACGAGCCGAACTTCACCTGCGGCGGCGCAGCATCCATGCTGGTGCGGCTTTCTTCACCGACATCGAAGAAGTCGCGCGGCCCAAAGCCGAACATGCCGACGAACAGGACGGCCGGGCATTGTTCGCGCGCCGTGTTGTATTCGCCCACAGCGTTGTTGAAGAAGCGGCGCGCCGCGGCCAGCTTGTTCTCGATGTCCGAAAGCTCGGTCTGCAGCTGCTGGAAGTTCGTATTGGCTTTGAGGTCGGGATAGGCCTCGGCCAGCGCGATCAGGCGGCCGAGCGCGGCCCCCAGCACGCCCTCGGCCGCGCCCATTGCTTTGGGATCGCCGGTCCGCTCGGCTGCCACCGCCGCGTTGCGCGCCTGGATCACCGCCTCGAGCGTCGTCTTCTCGTGCGCGGCGTAGCCCTTCACGGTCTCGACCAGGTTTGGAATGAGGTCGTGGCGTTGTTTGAGCTGCACGTCGATGTCGGCGAAGGCCTGATTGCAGTTCTGCCGCAATGCGACCAGCCGGTTGTAGATTCCGATCACCAGCACCGCCAGAACGACGATGACGATCAGGACGATGATCAATTCCATGGCATCCCTTTCCCAGGCGTGTGCGGGCCCTCCTTAGCGGAACTGCGCGCCGTGCGCTATCCAATGACGTCGGAGAAGCGGCCCGAGCGCGAGAAGCCCTTCGGCGCCACCTTGCCGGCCGAGCCGCGCCGGCCGCGATAAGCTTTCCATTCCAGCACCGCACGGACCCGGCCCGCGCTGTCCTCCCAGCTCAGCCCTTCGTCCTTGTCGAACACCTTCACGTCGGCCAGGCCCTTGTCGTGATAGTTCTGCAGTTTCACGCCTTTGCCGCGGGACATTTCTGGCAGTTCGCTCAACGGGAAAACCAGCAGCTTGCGGCGCTGGCCGATCACGGCGACCTGATCGCCGTCCACTCTTGCCGCCGCCATCGCGCGCCCATTGAGGATCTGCTTGCCCGAGCGTTTGGACGCCAGCATCTCGCTCTCCGGCACAACGAAACCGTAGCCCTCGTTGCTGGCGACGAGGCGCTTGGATCCTTCCTCGTACTTGAACAGCGCCACCGCCTCGTCGATGTCGCCGAGTTCGATGGAGAGGCGGATGGGCTCGCCGTGCCCGCGCCCGCCGGGCAGCTTGTGCGCATCAAGAGTGAACGCGCGCCCATCCGACGCGAACAGCAGCAGCTTGTCGGTCGTTTCGCAGTGCAGGATGTGCTGGGGCCCATCGCCTTCCTTGTACTTGATCTCTGTGAAATCGCTGAGATGGCCTTTGAGCGCGCGGATCCAGCCCTTCTCGGACAACACGACCGTGATCGGCTCGCGCGCGACAAAGGCCTCGACATCGATTTCGGTCGATACGGCCGCCGCTTCGCCAAGCTCGGTGCGCCGCTTGCCCCAGCTTGTGCCGGGGCCGAACAGTTTGCGCGTTTCCTTGAGTTCGCCGGCAATGCGCCGCCACTGTTTGCGCGTGTCTTCAAGCAGGCCCTTCAGTTCCTTCTGCTCTTCCCGCAGCGCCGCATCCTCGCGGCGAATTTCCATCTCCTCCAGCTTGCGCAGCTGGCGCAGGCGGGTGTTAAGGATGGCTTCGGCTTGCGTGTCGTTGAGCTTGAAACGCTTGATCAGTTTGCCTTTCGGCTCCTCCTCGTTGCGGATGATGCGGATCACCTCGTCGAGATTGAGATAGACAATGAGCAAGCCGGCCAGCACGTCGAGTCTCTGGGCTATCTTGCCGAGCCGGAACGCGGTGCGCCGCTGCAGCACGTCGCGGCGATGATCCAGAAACGCGCGCAACACGTCCTTGAGCCCCATCACCCGCGGCGCGCCCTGCGCGTCGAGCACGTTCATGTTGAGCGAAATACGCGTTTCCAACGCCGAGAGCTTGAACAGGCTCTCCATCATCACATCCGGCTCGACCGTACGCGACCTCGGTTCGAGCACGAGGCGGATGTCTTCGGCGCTTTCGTCGCGCACATCGGCCAGCAAAGGCGCCTTCTTGGCTTCGATTAGCGCTGCAAGCTGTTCGACCAGCTTGGACTTCTGCACCAAATGCGGAATCTCGGTGACAATCACGCGCCACATGCCGCGGCCGAGATCCTCGGTCTGCCAGCGCGCGCGCACGCGGAAGCCGCCGCGGCCGGTTTGGTACGCATCGCGGATGTTCTCAGGCGGTTCGATGACAACGCCGCCGGTTGGAAAGTCGGGTCCAGGGATAATCCTCAAGAGATCGTCGGTGGTCGCCTTTGCGTTCTCGATCAGGTGTACGCAGGCGTCGATCAATTCAGCGGCGTTGTGCGGGGGAATGTTGGTCGCCATGCCGACCGCGATGCCCGAGGCGCCATTGGCCAGCAGATTGGGAAACGCGGCCGGAAGAACGACAGGCTCCTCCTTGGTGCCGTCATAGCTGGGGCGAAAATCGACGGCGTCTTCGTCGATGCCTTCGAGCAGCGCCTCGGCCGCCTTGGTCAGACGGCTTTCGGTATAGCGCATCGCCGCGGGATTATCGCCGTCGATGTTGCCGAAATTGCCTTGCCCGTCGATCAACGGATAGCGCGAGTTGAAATCCTG
>CAZHWA010000240.1:0-2572 GCA_964536175.1 uncultured Terricaulis sp.
AGTACTTCCAACAGGAGCCGCTGCGCAATCGCGACCGCAACGATCTCGCCTGCGCCGCGGACTATCTGTTCGTGGCCGACCCCAGAGGGCACGCCGTGCCGCCGGTGGGCGAACGAATCGATCACCCGAACACCGATCCGGGCCAAGGATACGGCGACGACACCTACAAGTGTCACAACCTGTTCACCCGCGTGCTGCGGGCGACCATGTTCGACCTCGATGACGAAGACGGCGACGGCATCATTGCCGAGGGCCGTTCGATGGACCTGTTCTGGGAAGACCCGGGCGTCAACTACGCCGTCCCGGGCAACAACTCGCCGATCCCGGGCATGGCGCGGCAGCGCCGCCTCGGCTTCCCGGATACGTTCTCGTATGCGCACATGGATGCGCCCGCGTACGGTCGGACCTCGGCCATCTCGCCGAGCGAACGCTTCTCGATCGTCGCCAATATGGGCCTGGACCTTGGCGAGTGGGCCGAACTCTATGGCGAGTTCATGTTCAACCGGCGCGAGTCGGTCCAGTACGGCGCGCGGCAGTTCTTCCCTGGCGTGCACCCGTTCAACCCCGGCACCACGGTGCCGATTCCGCTCATCGCGACCTACCTGCCGATCATTCCGTTGGCCTCCGACCGCGACCAGGAAGTCGAATACACCCGCGGCGTGCTCGGCTTGCGCGGCGATTTCGGCGACACCGGCTGGGCGTGGGACGTGTTCGCGCAGGCCTCGCACTCCGACGCCCGCTACGGCACCGACATCATCTATAACGACCGCGTGCTGGCCACGACCTGGACCGCCGCCTGCATCCAGGCCGACATCACCGTATCCGGCGGCAATTGCTCCGATCTGGCGGCGCCCATTCCGTGGACCAGCCCGCGCATCCTCAATGGCGACTTCAACGCCAATGAGCGCGCCTTCCTCTTCACGCACGAATACGGCGACACGACCTACGACCAGCGGTTGATCGAAGCTTCGTTCACCGGCCCGCTGTTCGACCTGCCGGCCGGCACAGTCGAGGTCGCGGTCGGCGCGGCCTATCGTGAAGAAGAAATCGACGACACGCCCGGCTTCAACGAGCGCAACTTCAACCTGTGGGGCTCGACGTCGGCCGGCCGCACGGCGGGCGAAGACAGCGTCCGGGAATACTTCGCGGAAGCGAATGTCCCGTTGCTGCGCGACATGCCGATGTTCGAGATGCTCGATCTGACGCTGTCGGGCCGCCTGGTCGATTACGAAAGCTACGGCGAGGGCGACACTTACAAGATCGGCCTGAACTGGAGCATCCTGCCCGACTGGCGCATCCGCGCTTCGATGGGCACCTCGTTCCGCGCCCCGGCGCTGTACGAACTGTTCCTGGCCAACCAGACCAGCTTCGTCGGCCAAGCCGCGATCGACGTCTGCACGACCTGGGAGACAGATCCCAATCCGCAGATTCAGGCCAACTGCGCGGCCGCCAACGTGCCGATGGGCTACACGGCTGCGGGCACGTCGAGCGCCACCGTGTTCGCGGGCGGCGGCGTAGGCATACTGAGTGCGGAAGAGTCGGAAGCCTCGACCGTCGGCATCATCTGGACGCCGAGCGGCTGGGGCCTGGAAGGGCTGTCGTTCGCGGTCGACTATTTCGACATCGTCGTGAACGACGAAATCGCCCAGTTCGGCGCCGGCAACATCGTGGCGGCCTGTTACCAGTCCGCCAACGGCCCGGCCTTCGGCAACACCGACCCGTTCTGCTCGCTTCTTAACCGCAACGGCGACCCCTTCGGCGGACCTGACGGCACGTCCGGCCCGAACGCCATCGAAGAGGTGTTCAACAACTACGTGAACGTGGCCGAACAAGGAAACCGCGGCATCGACGCCAACCTCCGCTACGAGCGCGAAATCGGGCCTGGCGACTTCACCTTCAGCGGCGAAGCCACCTTCATGCTCGAAGACGTCACGCAGATCTTCGTGGGCGGCATCGTCAACGACTACCTTGGAACGACCCAGACCTTCCGCGGTCCGGAAATCGTGGCGCGGGCGCAGCTGCGCTACGACTGGCAGGATTGGACGTTCAGCTGGACGACCAATTATATCGGCGAGGGCAGCGACGACGGAGTGTTCGGCGGCGACACGTTCGCCTCCACCGTGTACTGCACGAGCCTGCCCTGCAACGCTGCGACAGCGCCGCTGGTGCGGTTCGAACAGAGCGTGCCGCCGATCACGTATCACGATTTCGCGGTGCGTAAGCGCTTCGAAAACGAGAACGGCGCCGATATCTCGATCATCCTCGGGATGCAGAACATCTTCGACGAGCGTCCGCCGTCGCAGTCCACCGGCCAGTTCCGGCGCGGCACGGCAGCGCTCAATGGCTACGACCTGATCGGCCGCCGCGCCTTCTTCAACGTGTCGGTCGGCTGGTAACAGTCGAATCAACCAACTCAAGCAGCGCCGGGCCCCCAAGGCCCGGCGTTTTTGTTTGTGTCATCCCGGCCAAGCGAGCGAAGCGAGCGCGAGCCGGGACCCAGCTGCACGCGCGGAGATGCACCTCTGGGTCCCGGCTCTGCGGCGCTGCGCGCCTGCGGCCGGGATGACTCGGT
>CAZHWA010000240.1:2672-4417 GCA_964536175.1 uncultured Terricaulis sp.
CACCTCTGGGTCCCGGCTCTGCGGCGCTGCGCGCCTGCGGCCGGGATGACTCGGTTCACAGCAATCGTCGAACAGATCGCGCCACGTGGGGTTGGCCTTTTCGATCAATTCCAACTTCCATTTCTGCAGCCAGCGCTTGATCTGCTTTTCGCGATGAATCGCAATGTGCATGTGCTCATGCTGCTCGAACCAGACGAGCATCTTGCAGCCATATTTGCGTGTGAATCCTGGGATTTCACCGCGCTTGTGCCGCAACACGCGGTCGACCAGGTCGCTCGTGACGCCAGTATAGAGTGTGCCGTTGCGCCTGCTCGCCACGATGTAGACGGCGATGCAGTCGCACTGCGCCACAACCCGCTCAGTTCTGCCGGCGCACGCGATGGCCGGCGCCGCCGCGCGAGGAGATCAGCCGGAAGCTGCCCAGCGCGGCGCGGCGGATGGTGACGGTGTCGCCGGCGCGCACATTGCGCGCGTTCTGCGGTTCGACCTGGGCCCAGATCTGCCCGTTCTCCATCTCGAAGGTGTGATAGCCGGTCGGGCTGGCGCGCACGCGCGCCACAGTGAATTGGACGTCATCGATCGCCTCCTGGCCGCCTTCCAGATTGGGCAGCAGCCGCGACAGCGAGGGCAGGTGGAAGCCGAAGGAATCGCGCTCGAGCTCGCGCGCCTGTTCGCGGTCCACGGCGACGACCTCGCCCTGGCTCTCGGCCTGGCGCAGGCGCCCGACCGCGCCGTCGAAACATTGCAGGCGCTGGGCGTCGTCCTGGATCTGGGCGCAGGCATAGACGTCGGTCAGGGCCTGGGGCGTCGCCGCCGGCGTCTGCGCGGCCGCGCCGCCGGCGCCCAGCCCGACAAGGATTAATGCAAGGTAAATTGTGCGCATGCCGGCCACTCCCACGCGGGCCCCAAGCCTCGGGGGCCGTTGTTTTCGCTCTAGTTGTTCGCCCTGTCGCCTGCCAAGCGGGCGCCTTGATGTTTGTTCGTCGCAGACGCGACAAAAGTGCACCACTTGGGGCGGAATGTGCCGGAAAGGCGGCGTTCTCCCTTTGACGAGGGTAAAAGGATGTCGCTAACGTGGCCCCGAGTAGCGGCAGGAATCAGCCCGGGCCTCGGTGGGCGAGGCTCTGGTCTGGGCAACGCCCATTCTTGGCGCACGCGGGCGGAGCGACAGCAACTCGCCTGTGGGGGTAACAACGTTGGTTCGCGCTCGTGCGCAAGATCTCAAACGGGGGTCATTAGATGAGTTTCAAGAAGCACAGTGACGGAAACAAGACTCGTAAGTCCTTGCTTTCCGGCGTTTCTGTCGTGGCCGCTGCGGCCGCGGCGCTGACGGCGACACCCGCCCAGGCGCAAGACGACGAAGAGGCGATCGTCGTTACCGGTTCGCGCATTCCGCAACCCAACCTGGTGACGACCAGCCCCGTCACGCAGGTGACCTCCGAAGACATCACCACGCAGGGCGTGACCCGCGTGGAAGACATGACCAACCAGCTGCCGCAGGTCTTCGCGGCGCAGAACTCCACCGTCGCGAACGGCGCGACCGGCACCGCGCAAGTCAACCTGCGCGGCCTCGGCGCGGCCCGCACCCTGGTGCTGATCGACGGCCGGCGGATGGGCTACGGCTCGCCGAACTCGGTCCCGTCCGACTTGAACCAGATCCCGGCGGCGCTGGTTGAGCGCGTCGAAGTTCTGACCGGCGGCGCCTCGGCGGTGTACGGTTCGGACGCCATCGCCGGCGTCGTGAA
>CAZHWA010000241.1:0-4400 GCA_964536175.1 uncultured Terricaulis sp.
TACGACGGAGCCGGTTCTGGCGTCATCATCTCCCCCGACGGCTACGTGCTCACCAATAATCACGTGATCCGCGGCGCCGGGCGCGTGGAGGGCATCCTGCACGACGGCAGCGTGGTCAGCGCCGATATTGTCGGCGCCGATGCGGATACCGATCTGGCGCTGCTGAGGCTGGGCGGCAAAGCGCACAAGGCCGCGCCGCTGAGCGATTCCGACGCATTGAAAGTCGGCGAGCTGTCGATCGCCATCGGCAATCCGCTGGGACTGCAGGCGACGGTGACGGTGGGCGTGATTTCGGCGCTGCGGCGCACGCTGCGCGGCGAGAGCGGGCGCCTGATCGAGGACGTGATCCAGACCGATGCGGCGCTCAACCCGGGCAATTCCGGCGGCGCGCTCGTCGGGGCCGATGGCGGCGTCGTCGGCATCAACACGGCGATTATCGGCGGGGCGCAGGGGCTCTGCTTTGCCGTGCCGATCAATACCGCCAAGCTGGTGATCCCGGAACTGATGCGCGACGGACGGGTGGCGCGCGGCTGGTTCGGCATCGCCGGCCAAACCCAGGAACTCTCGCGCGCGCTGGTGCGCAGGCTCGGTCTCGACGTCGAAAGCGGCGTGCTTGTCGTGGCCATTTCCAACGGCGGGCCGGCCGATCTGGCTGGCTTGCGGCCGGGCGATGTGGTGCTGAAGCTGGACCGGGCGGCCACGCCTTCGGTGGACGCCGTGCACAAATTGCTGACGCGCGATCGCATCGGACGTCAGGTCGTGCTGGACGTCTTGCGCGACGGGGTTCTGGTGAAGCTGAACCTGCTGGTGACGGAGCGGCCGGAGGAGCGGCGGAGCGCGTAGCGGGGCGCCCGTTGTGCAATCGTTGTTCCGCCGTGGTTCTTGATCATCGCAGCGACGCTACACAGACTGCCGGCGAGGGCGGCGGCGGTCCGGGCTAGGCGGCGACGGTGACGCCCTTGTCTTCGAACAGCTGCTTCAGTTCGCCGCTCTGAAACATCTCGCGGACGATGTCGCAGCCGCCGATGAATTCGCCTTTGACATAGAGCTGAGGAATGGTGGGCCAGTTGGCGAATTCCTTAACCCCCTGGCGGATGTCTTCGTCGGCGAGCACGTTCACGTCGTGAAACTCGACGCCCATGTGATCGAGGATGCGCACCACCATGTTCGAGAATCCGCACTGCGGCATCTCGGCGACGCCCTTCATGAACACCACCACTGGGTGGTCGGCGACAATCTGGCGAATTCTTTCCTGCACGTCGGACATGGCGCTGAGGTAAGGGCAGTAAGGCAGTAGGGCAATAGGGCAGTAGGGCAGTAGGGCGGCAGTGAGTCAGGCGGCTGCTCCAAGTTAGCGAATTGGGACTCGGAGCAGCTTGCCTACGCTGTCTGCACTTTCGAGTATCCCCGCCACGGTTTGAGGAGCGGCGATGCCTACGGGCTCTGCAATAAGAAAATGCGTTTCCAGCTTTAAGTGAGCCTTTCGCGACCTTCAGAAACTGAACGTAAAGCCCCGACTGTCGCCCGCCGCGCCTGCGCTGTCAGTCCGTACGAGTTCGTCCTTGGACCAAGCACGCGTTGCATCAGCCGCGACGGCCAAATGCATGGCCTGCTTCCAAGCCCCCTCATGCTGGCGCCCCACTGCCTTACTGCCCTATTGCCCTATTGTCTTAGCGCCCTTGGCTCACTTCGGCCCTGTCTCCAGCGCCAAGGCGTGGAGCGCCCCGCCCATGCGCCCTTTCAGCGCTGCATAGACCATTTGATGCTGCGCCACCCGGCTCTTGCCGGCGAACGCCGCCGACCGGATTACCGCCCGGTAGTGGTCGCCGTCGCCGGCCAGATCGTGGATCACGATCTCGGCATCGGCGAAGGCCTCGCGCAGCAAAGATTCCAATTCTTCCTTGGACATGGCCATCGTGAGCCTCCGGCCGGCGGACGTCGCCGAGAAAAGACGCAAGGCTGCCTAACTCCGCCACAACTGCAAGGGTAGGTTCCGGAACGAAATGACGATCACGAAAGTTTTGGTTGCGCCCTACCGTAGGCTTCGGGCATTTGCGCCAGCTTGGGGGCCGGACGGCCGAAAGGTCGCCCGCTGCGTGGGAGACGTTGACAAGCGCACCTTTTCCGAAAATTTAGGTGCTGGCGTCAGGCCATCCGGGACGAGACCGCAAAAAAGGCGAAGCGGCGCGCTCGGGTCTGAAGTGGTGGGCGGAGGCGTTCGGTGGTCCGGCGGGGACCGTCACCTCCAATCGCCGTCATGGAATCGAGTGAAGGGCGGCGACGCCGAGAGAGTGCAGCGCGTGCGCCTCTCAGCATCGCCTAAATGTGCAAGGCAGAGGCAGAAGGGCAGACAATGAGCTTGATTTATTCGCTGCTGACATTCGCGCAGCAAGGTGCGGCGCAACCAGCTCAACCGGGCGCGACCCCGGACGCGGGCGCAACCGCCCCAGCGCCCGTAACCCCTCCGCCGTCGGCGGCGGAGCTTGAGGCTGCCAAGCAGCGCGGCGCCGAAGCGGCCGCCGAAGCGGCCGGCCACTCCGAAGTCTCGATGATCGAGCTGTTCCAGCACCTCAACGAGGTGGAAATGGGCGTGATGATCATCCTCGGCCTCTGCGCCGTGTACGCCGTGGCGCTGCTGTTCGAGAAAATCTACGTCATGCGCAAGGCGGCCAAGCAGACCAAGGACTTCCTCACCGCGTTCCGCAAATCCAATTCCGTAGAAGAAGCCGAAGCCATCGTCCGCAAGCTGCCGAACTCCGGCATCAAATCGATGTTCGACGCCGGCATGGCTGAAGTTCGCCGCACCCAGGATCTCGGCCTCTACACGATGCGCGACGCGCGCGACCACACCATGCAGCGCGTTTCCTCGGCCATGCAGACCCGTCAGAACGACCACCTGGAAGACCTCGGCTCTTCGATGACGTTCTTGGCCTCGATCGGCGCGAACGCGCCGTTTATCGGCCTGTTCGGCACGGTCTGGGGCATCATGGTGGCGTTCGTCGGCATCGCCAAGACGCAGACGACGTCGCTCGCGGTCGTCGCGCCCGGCATCGCCGGCGCTCTGCTCGCCACCGCAGCGGGCCTCGCCGCAGCGATTCCGGCGGTGCTGATCTACAACTTCGCCGCCAAGCAGATTTCCAAGCAGGCTGGGAAACTCGACGACTTCGCCGCCGAGTTCATCGCCCTCGTGTCCCGCGATATGGATCGTCGCGCGGGCTGAAGGCATCACCTAGCTTTGGAGGACATCGCCCATGGCGGGTAAAGTCTCAGCCGGTGGCGGGGGTGGAAGGCGAGGCGGTCACGAGGTGACTGCCGACCCGAACGTGATCCCGTTCATCGACGTCATGCTCGTGCTGCTGATCATCTTCATGATCGCCGCCCCGATTTCGAGCGTCGACATCGAGGTCGAAATGCCGACCTCGAAGATTCAACCCTCGCAGCGCCCGCCGAGGCCGACCTGGATCTCGGTGCAGGGCACGTCGGGCAGCATTCGCTACTTCGTGATGAACGACGAGGTCGGCATCAACGAACTGGGAGAACGCACGTTCGAGGAGTGGGAAAAGAACACGCCGCAGGTTGCGTTCGAGGAATGCCTGATGCCGGAAACGGAAAAGGCCGCATACTGCCGCGTCTACATTCGCGCCGATGCCGGGATTGAATACCGCAATGTCGTGCGGGTGATGAACCGCCTGCAGGACAAGGGCTTTACGCGCATCGGCTTCGTCGCCGAAGACCGGAGGAGGTAGCCCATGGCCGGCAAAGTCTCCTCCAGCGGCAAAGGCGGGCCGATGACGGATCCGAACGTGATCCCGTTCATCGACATTCTGCTCGTCCTGCTGATCATCTTCATGGTCACGGCGCCGATTCCCACCGTGGATATTCGTGTCGACCTGCCGCCGCCCAACCCGATCCCGATCCGGCTCGAGGGTGAAAATCCAACCATGATCGGCATCCGCGAAACGCCGACAGGGCTTGCGCTCTATGTCGACGAAGAGCAGGTGCAGATGGCCAATTTGGGCGACCGCACGCTGGAGCACGCTATTCGCAACAATCCCGGCATCAATATCGAGGAAATCTACGCGCGCGCGAAGATTTTCGTGCGCGCCGACCAGACCACCGCCTACGGCAACGTCGTCGACGTGATGAGCCGCCTCCAGGAAGAAGGTTTCGTCAAAGTCGGAATCTTCGCCGAAACGGCAAGCGAAGGGTGACCCAGCCATGATGCGCCTTCGTCTGCTCTCGTTTGCAGTTGCCGCTGTCATCTGCATGAGCATCGTCTATCTCGCGCTGACGCAGCGATTCAGCGCGATCTCGGATTTGTTCGACGATTCCGACGCGGTGAAAGTGGAGATCGAGGAGAAGCAAAAGCCGCCGCCGCCGCCGCCGCCGCCGCCGCCGGA
>CAZHWA010000242.1:0-4398 GCA_964536175.1 uncultured Terricaulis sp.
GCTTGTACTGCCCGTCGTCGGTCTCGTCGAAGAAGAGATCGACCTGCGGGTGTTCGATCGGCTCGCCGCTGTCGTCCGGCATCAGGTTCTGTTCGGAGACATAGGCGATGTAGTGCTGGTCCGAATTTTCGGCGAACACGTGATAGAACGGCTGGTCGCGATCAGGCCGGATCGGTTCGGGAATTGCCTCAAGCCATTCCTCGCTGTTGGAGAATTCCTCGTCCACGTCGAACACCACGCCCCGGAAGGGGAAAAGCCGGTGCCGAACCACTTGACCTATGGAGAATTTCGCTTCGCGCATCTTCTCCTCCACGCACCCCTCCTCGAAATCCTCTCGCCCTCGTAAGGTAGGGTGTAGAACGCGCCCAACAAGTTCCGGTCCCCTGCACACGGAATTGTGTGCGCCGAGTGTGTCTGCTCGACACCGGACGCAAAGCTGGAATCGAGCTGAATCTTGGCTGAATCCGGGTTTCCCTGAGGGCCGAATTGTTTAGCATTACCGGCAACTAGGCATTTGCGGGGCGCGCCCCGCAGGACGACTTCGAGATGGCACAGGACAAGCCCGCAGGCGCACAGCGCGCCGCGGGCAGGGCGACGGCCCGGTCGCGCGCGCCGCTGTTTGCGGCGCTCGATCTGGGCACGAACAACTGCCGGATGCTGATGGCCGCGCCGGATGGCGCCGGAGGTCTGCGCGTGGTCGACGGCTTCTCGCGCATCGTGCGCCTGGGCGAGGGCCTCGCCCACACAGGCCGCTTAAGCGAAACGGCGATGGCGCGCGCCTATCAGGCGCTGCAAGCGTGCGCGCAACGGCTGGAAGCGCGAGGCCCGGTTGCCGTCGGCTGCGTCGCCACCCAAGCCTGTCGCGCGGCGGCGAACGGGGAGGTTTTCCTCAACCGCATCCGCACCGACCTCGGTCTCGACTTCAAGATCATCACCTCGGAGGAGGAAGCGAGCCTGTCTGTGCTTGGCTGCGCGAGCTTGCTTGAGCCGGAGGCGGAGCTTGCGCTGATCGTCGACATTGGCGGGGGCTCAACCGAACTTTCCTGGGTGCGGCCCAAAGACGTGCTCGCCGGCGGCGTCGACCCGCCGATCTTGTCATGGGGCACGTCTCCGCTAGGCGTCGTGACGCTGGCGGAAGAAGAAACCGAGCCTGAACGCGATCGCGAGGCCTGGTTCGAGGCGCTGGTGGCGAGGTTGGCCATATCCATTGAAGATGCGGGCGCCGCCGCGCATCTGCGCGAGGCGTTCGTCGCGGGACGCGCGCACGTTATCGGCACGTCGGGCACAGTCACGAGTCTGGCCGGCGTGCATCTCGATCTGCCGCGCTATCAACGCGCGCGCGTTGACGGCTACTGGTTCGATGTCGGCGAGTGCCGCGCGACCATCGCGCGCCTGCTGGCGCAAACCATCGACGAGCGCGCCGCCCAACCCTGCATCGGCAAGGACCGGGCCGATCTGGTCGTGTTCGGCGGCGCCATCCTGGACGCTGTGTTGCGCGTGTGGCCGGCCTCGCGCATCCGTGTCGCCGACCGCGGCCTGCGCGAGGGCGTGCTGATGCGCCTGATGGCGCAACATGGGGCGGCCGCGTGAGCGATGAGGAAAAGCGGCGCTGGCGCGGCAAGCCGCAAACCGGCGATGGCCGTCAGCTGACCGAACGCGTGAAGAAGAAGAAGCTGAAGGAAAGCTCGCGCCAGTGGGTGGAGCGCCAGCTGAACGATCCTTATGTGGCGCGCGCCAAGGCCGAAGGTTACCGCGCCCGCGCTGCCTACAAGCTGATCGAACTCGATGAGAAATTCGGCTTTCTGAAAATGGGCGCGCGCGTGATCGATCTCGGCGCCGCGCCCGGCGGCTGGGCGCAAGTGGCGGTCAAGCGCGGCTGCAAGGTTGTCGGCGTCGACCTGTTGCCGATCGATCCGCTGCCAGGCGCCACGTTCCTCGAAATGGATTTCCTCGCCCCCGAAGCGCCGGCGGCCTTGCTCGATGCATTGGGCGGGCCGCCCCACATCGTCCTCTCCGACATGGCGGCGAACACCACCGGCCACGCCAAGACCGACCAGATCCGCACCGGCGCGCTCGCAGAAGCCGCCGCCGAGTTCGCGCTCGACCACTTGGCGCCCGGTGGCGCGTTCGTCACCAAGGCGTTCCAGGGCGGCCTCGATGCAGCACTGCTGGCGCGGCTGAAACAAGGCTTCGCCAGCGTCCGTCATGCCAAACCGCCCGCCAGCCGTGCGGAGAGCGCGGAAGTGTATGTCGTGGCAACGGGAAAGCGTTGAGTTAAGAGGTGCTGGGGGAGCGATGATGCCGCGAAGTCGGACGAGAGCGAAGCCAAGCCGGCCCCGACCACGCCGCTGGAACTGGCGGCGCGTATTCGGCGGATTATCCGAGCTTGCGCGTAACCTTGCGCTCGTGGCGGTGAGCGCACCGTTCTTGGAGCCGTTACTGACTGACAGAGCGGGCATCGACGCCGCTCGGGCGGCCCTGGGCGCAGGTATCGGGCTGGCTTTTCTTGCAGCATCCCTTATCTTGGATCATGAACGGAGTGATCGATGATCGGCGTCGACGCGTACCTTCTCATTGTGGCGAGCGTATTCGGCGCAGTGATTTTGACTGTGTTGATCCTTGGCCTACGCCAAAAGCAGGAGGACGCAGCCGCCGAGGGCCACGACGTTCCGGCGGAATAGAGCTGATTTATGAATCAAGGCGTCATGAGACAACGCTTCCGATCCTCCGCCGAAATGTGAATCCGCTATTCCAATAGCAGAGCAGCCATGCATCGCTTGTCGAACCTTGGGCGAATGCATCCGCGCGATCGAACAGAATGCGATCCCAATCCTCTGGCGTGTCCTTACGCTTCTGAAAGATCATCACGCGCAAGCCTGCGCGGGGCAGCAGCAGCTTATCGAAGTCATCCCAGATGTTGCTCCAGCTCAACCATTCGCACTCGAGCACGAGCGGCAAACCCACGGTCAGCGCAGCTTCGCCCGCCTTTGGATTTCTTCTTTGGACTATCCATGCAAGATCAAACACCCACTCACCGCCTGTGAACCAACCCGATTGAGATGCTGCCGAGCCCTTGTATGAGCAAGCTAGAGCGTCTTCGCCGGCGGGGCATTGAGCTTCGATCAGTGAGCCGATTGCCGCCATGACGCGCGGCGTCTACTCTCCATCCCTTAGGTCTTGTGGCCGCAGGAGTTGGTCCTGCTGTATGAGCGTCGCCTCAATGGCGGCGGCCGCCTGAGCCTGCCAACTCGCATCCAACCAGAACGTCATGTTTGCCTCCGAGCCTGTCCCGGCCTGAACCTGGACGCCCTACGTTTGGCGAGGTCATTTCCCTCCGCCCTTGCAAACCCCAGCGAATATCTCTACCAGCCGTCCATGGAAATCCGTGAAGCTTTGACCTTTGACGACGTGCTGCTCGAACCCGGCGCGTCCGAAGTGCTGCCGGCCGATGTGAATACGGCCACGCGCCTGACCCGCAGCATCGACCTCAACATCCCGCTCATCTCGGCGGCCATGGACACCGTGACGGAGGCGCGCCTGGCCATCGCGCTGGCGCAGGCGGGGGGCCTCGGCGTCATCCACCGCAACATGAGCCCGGAAGAACAGGCCGATCAGGTGCGGATGGTCAAGAAGTTCGAGTCCGGTATGGTGATCGATCCCATCACCATCCATCCCGATCAGACCATCGGCGAAATCATCCTGATCAAGGAGACGCGCAGGATTTCCGGCTTTCCCGTCGTGGACCGGGAAACGCGAAAGCTCGTGGGCATCCTCACCAATCGCGACATGCGCTTTGCCGAGCCGGGCGAGCGCGTCGCCGACGTGATGACCAAGGACCGCCTGATCACCGCGCGCGAAGGCGTCGACGAGAACGAAGCCAAGCGCCTGCTGCACAAGAATCGCATTGAGCGCGTCATCGTCGTCGACGATGAGGGGCGCGTCACCGGCATCATCACCATGAAGGATTTCGAGAAGGCGCAAGCCTTCCCGAACCGCGCCAAGGACGAACAGGGGCGCCTGCGCGTGGGCGCGGCCTCCACCATTGGCGAAGCCGGGCACGAGCGCTCGCTGGCTTTGATCGAAGCCGGCGCCGATGTCGTCGTGATCGACACCGCGCACGGTCATTCCAAGGGCGTGCTGGAGGCGGTGAACCGCATCAAACGCGCGTCCAACACCACGCAGATCATCGCTGGCAATATCGCCACCGCCGACGGCGCCAAGGCGCTGATCGACGCGGGCGCGGATGCCGTCAAAGTCGGCATCGGCCCCGGCTCGATCTGCACCACGCGCGTCGTCGCGGGCGTGGGCGTGCCGCAGCTGACGGCGGTGATGGATGCGGCCCAGGCGGCGCAAAAGGCCGGCGTGCCCGTGATCGCCGACGGCGGCATCAAGTTCTCG
>CAZHWA010000243.1:0-4395 GCA_964536175.1 uncultured Terricaulis sp.
CACGCGCGCGGCGACGGCCCAAGGCTGGGCGCGCTCTTCGCCGCCGCTGCGCGCGACATCGACGAGCGAGGCGCTGCGCAGGCCCCTGCCCGGCGCGAGCATGGTGAGCGCTTCCAGGATGTTGGTCTTGCCGGCGCCGTTGGGGCCGTAAAGGCACACCGGGCGCGCATCGAGTTCGAGATCGAGCGCAGCATGGTTGCGGAAATCGGCGAGCGTCAGGCGGGAGATGTAGAGGGAATGCATTAGCGAATTGAGACTAGACCGGACCGCCGGCGCCCTCGCCGGCATGGGCGCTGATGCAATATCCTTTGCGTGTCGTACGCCAAGACGCGTCATGCCGGCGAGGGCCCCGGCGGTCCGGTCCTATCCTCTCGGCTACACCCGCAGCGGCATCAGCACGTAGAGCGCTTTCTCGTCCGCTTCATCGCGCACCAGCGTCGGCGAGCCGGAATCGGCGAGTTCGAACAGCGCCTCTTCGCCTTCGATCTGAGCGGCGACATCGGTGAGGTAACGGGCGTTGAAACCGATCTCCAAGGCTTCGTCGCGATAGTCGGCGGCGAGATCCTCAGTCGCCACGCCGGCGTCGGGATTATTGACCGTCAGCGTAATCTTGTCCTTGTCCAGCGCCAGCCGCACCGAGCGCGAGCGTTCGGCCGAGACGGTGGCGACGCGATCGACCGCGGCGGCGAAATTCTTATTGTCGACTTTCAACTTCTTGGCGTTCGCTTTCGGAATGACGCGCGCATACTCGGGGAACGAACCGTCGATCAGCTTTGATGTCAGCACAGCATCGCCGAGCGCAAACCGGATTTTTTGCGGCGAGACCGAAACCTCGACCAGATCGGCCGCGTCGTCCAACAGCCGCTTCAGCTCGTTGATGGTCTTGCGCGGCACGATCACCCCCGGCATGCCTTGCGCGCCCTTCGGCGCTGCATGATCGGCAAGCGCAAGCCGGTGCCCGTCTGTCGCCACTGCGCGCAGCATCGCCTCGCCGGAGGCGTCCGCGATGGTGTGGAAGAAAATGCCGTTCAAATAATAGCGCGTCTCTTCGGTGGAGATGGCGAAGCGCGTCTTGTCGACTAGGCGCGCGAGTTCTGTTGGCTCGATCTCGAACTTAGTTTCAAAACCGTCCGCCGGCATGGATGGAAAGTCGCCGGCCGGCAGAATCGGCAGGTGCAGGCGCGACTTGCCGGCCGTGATCAGAAGGCGTGGATCGTCGCCGGAAACGTCGAGCTTCACGGGCGCCCCGTCCGGCAGTTTGCGCACGAAATCGTAGAGATAGTTTGCCGGCGCCGTTGTCTGTCCGTCGCGTTCGATCTCGGCCGGCGCCGCTTCGGAGATCTCGATGTCGAGATCAGTTGCGGTCAGACGCAACGAGTCGCCCTGCGCCGACAGCAACACGTTGGACAGGATCGGTATCGTGTTGCGCCGCTCGACGACGCTTTGCACGTGATTGAGCGCTTTCAGGAGCGCCGAGCGCTCGATGGTCAGCCGCATTGCTTCTTCCTGAGCCCGCCCCGCGAGGGGCCAGAAACATCACCCCCCGCCAGCGGTGAGTCGCCGCCGACAGGGGGTGGGAAATTAACAGAAGCGCCGCGATCCTCTAGCCCTATTTGCCAGATTTAGCGGTCGCCGGCGGCGCCCTATGCCCAGCTAGGGCTCGCGCCGGATGAGGCGGGCCAAATTGTCGAGCTCGGCCCGAAACGCAGGATCCTGCTCCATGAGCTGCGCCACACGATCGCGCGCATACATCACCGTGGTATGGTCGAAGCCGCCGAAGCGCGCGCCAATATCCGGCAACGACGCTTGGGTCATGCGGCATGCGAGAAACATGGCGATCTGGCGCGGGCGCGCGATGGTGTGACGACGTGTGCGCTCGAGCAATTGCTGCACGCTCATATTGAACTGTCGCGCGACCACCTTTTGCACCAGCTGCACCGTGATCCGTTTCTCGGCGGCTTCGGACAATTTTGTTTGCAGAGCATTCGCGGCGGCTTCGAGCGTCACTTCGGTCCCTCCAGAAATTGTCCATTCGATGATGAGCTGACTCAGCGCGCCGTCCAGATCGCGGCCGCTGCCCTGGATCCGCTCGGCGATCATATCGAGCGCATCGGAAGCCACAGAAAAGCCCGGCGTCAAGCGGGCGTGATGACGAATACGCATTTCAAGGATGTGCCGACGCAAGGACGCATCAGGCTCTTCGATCTCGCATGACGGCACGCCCTTAAGGCGCGCGCGCAGCGTTTCATTAAGATCTCTCAATCCTGACGCGTCGTTGTCGGCGGCAAGCACCACCTGACCGCCACGGCGCGTCAGTTCGTGGATGGTGTCGAACGCTTCCAGTTCGGTCGCGGGCTTACCGCAAAGGCGATGGAAATCGTCAATCAGGAGCAGATGCGGCGCGCGCACCATTTCCTTGAACGCCGAGGAATCGCGCTTCTTGTGCAGCGCCGATTGAAATTGTTCGAGATATTCCTGGCCGGTCATCATCAGCACCTTGCGCTCCGGCGTCGCGATCCCCGCCTCGTGGGCGATGGCGCAGAGCAGGTGCGTCTTGCCCAGCCCTGGCGTGGAGTGCACCAGCCAGACCGGGAACGCTTCACCAGTCCCGGTGGCGATCATGCGCGCGACCGCCAGAGCGCGCTGGTTCGACGGACCCTCGCAAAAAGTGGCGAACGTCATGGAGTTGGGTTGCGTCGCCGGCGGCGCGGCGCTGTGGCGCGCCTCTTCGATGCGCGCATCGGCGAGGGCGCGAACGTCCTCGGGGATCTCGTGCTCGAGCAGAATCTGGGTGGTCCTCACCCGGGGTTCGTAAGCGCGAAGCCGCGCCTCAAGGCGGTGCTGGATCTGCTGGCGCACGCGCTCCTGCGCGACCTGAGTGTGGGCGCGAAACAGCAGGACGCCATCGAGTTCGGCGACCAGCCGCAGCGGGTCGATATAGGAGCGAAAGGCGTCCGCTCCGAATTCGCTAAACAGCTCCTTGCGGACCAGTTCGTATGCCCGCGCCGCCCCGACGCCCGCCGCACTCCGGCGGGCTTCTTCGCCCAGTTCCATAAGCAACCCCCGCTTTGAAACGTTTCGTTTTTCAGCCGCCCCTGCAGCGGACAAAGCTCCTCCGTTCGAGCCGAATGACCGTTCGGCACGATGCACTGGCATCGGTGTCACTGAGACGTCGAACAGCGAAGAGATGTTCGCCGGACAGGAGAACGATGCGCCGTTCTTTTGACGGCGTCAACAGCCTCTTTTTAACGATTCCTTAAATAATACACAGCTTCCGGAACGTTTTGATTATACTGGATTATTTCCGGCAGATGCAGATGTGCAAAGTCGTCCGTGTACGGACGGTCTACCCTTTTCCGCGAAGGGCTTTGTTGCGAAGCAGAAATAGCCGGATTCGCCCGGTTAGGAACTCTTTTTGGCGCCGGTGAGGGCCCCGACGCGCTTGGCCAGGCGGGAGACTTTACGGCTGGCGAGATTCTTGTGCACGACGCCTTTGGAGGCCGCCCGCATGGTCTCGGATTCGGCTTCGCGAAGCGCCTCGGCGGCGCCTTTGGCGTCCCCAGCGGCGATCGCCTCCTCCACACCTCGCCAGGAGCTGCGCATACGCGAGCGGCGCCCTTTGTTGACGGCGGTGCGACGGGCAATGACGCGGGTCGCCTTTTTTGCCGACTTGGTATTGGCCATGGATCCTGGATTCCGTTGTGAAGATTTCGCTCGCGAAGCGCGGGGCTATAGCATGGCCGGTGCCGGCGTCAAATGATCAGCGGTGCTTAAATTCGGGCGCCCGCTTTGCAATGAAGGCGGCCATGCCCTCCTTTTGATCGTCGGTCGCAAACAGACTGTAGAACAGCCGCCGTTCGAACCGCAGACCTTCGGCCAGCGGGGTTTCGAACGCGGCGTTTACCGCCTCCTTGTTGGCGATCACGGAGAGGCGCCCGAACGAAGCGATCTTCTTGGCCGCAGACAGCGCTTCTTCCATCAGCTTGTCTGCTGACGTGACGCGCGCGACGAGACCGCAGCGTTCGGCCTCTGCGGCGTCCATCATGCGGCCGGTGAGGCAGAGATCCATCGCCTTTGCCTTGCCTACGCTTTTCGTGAGGCGCTGCGAGCCGCCCCATGCCGGCATCACGCCGAGGGTGATTTCAGGCTGGCCGAACTTCGCGGTGTCGGCGGCGATGATGAAATCGCACATCATGGCAAGTTCGCAGCCGCCGCCCAGCGCATAGCCCGCAACCGCTGCAATGAGCGGCTTTCTGCACCGGGGCACGCGCTCCAGATTGGCGAACGGATCGCGTCCATAAAGTTCGCTGAACTGCTGCTCGGCCATCTGCTTGATGTCTGCGCCGGCGGCGAAGGCTTTTTCCGAACCGGTGATGAGAATGCAGCCGATCGCAT
>CAZHWA010000244.1:0-4395 GCA_964536175.1 uncultured Terricaulis sp.
TGCAGAGGGTAATGGCGCGTTCCGCTTCGCTGGCGTCCTTGCCTTCGACGATGCGCTCGACGATTCCATTGTTCTGAACGATGCGGCCGTAGCCGGCTGCATCGCGCGCCTCGAAGCCAAGCACCACCAATCCGCCATTGGCGTCCTGCAGCGCAAACATCTGCTCGATGCGCTCCGGCGGCACCAACGGAGCGTCGCCGTACAAGATGATCGCATCACCCTCGAAATCGGCAAGCTGGTCTTCCGCAGCGCGGACCGCGTGAGCGGTGCCAAGAGGCGGATCCTGAATCACGATGGACTGTTCGCCCAACGCCTTGGCCACGTGCACGCCAAACGCAGGGGCGTGCGCGCCGGCGACCACGACAATGCGCTCCGCACCCGTCGCTTTCGCCGCCGCGATCGCCCAATCGATCATCGGCCGGCCGCCAACCTCGTGCAGCACCTTGGGCCGTTCTGATCGCATCCGCGTGCCCTGGCCCGCCGCCAGGATGATCGCCGCCCGCGCTCGGCTCATCTTGTTCGACCTCGCTGGTCCGAATCCGACAGCTGTTGTAGCGCAAAGGCAAGGCAAGCGCGAAGGGATGGAACTGCGCCATGACCAGCGGCGAACTCGCCGACGCGATTATAGTCTTCGACCTCGACGGCACCCTGGTGGACACCGCGCCCGACTTGATGCGCGCGCTGAACCAGACCATGGACCTGGAGGGGCTGCCGCGGGCGAAGCTGGAGACTGTGCGCGGAGCGGTGGGCCAAGGCGCGCGCGTTCTGATCGAGCGCGCAGCGGCTTTGCACGGCGTCAGCTTCACCGCCGAGCGGCTTGACGCGCTGGTGCGGGAGTTCATCGCCTTTTACAGCTCCGACATTGCGCGCGACTCGAAGCTCTATCCGGGCGTTCTCCATGCGATGGACGACCTGGCGGCGCTGGGCGCCAAGTTCGCTATTTGCACCAACAAGCGCACGGATCTGTCCCTGCAGTTACTCGACGCCCTCGGCGCCGGCGAGCGCTTCTCCACTGTGGTGGGCGCGGACGCCGTAATGCAGCGCAAACCGCACCCCGAGCATTACCAGGCGGCTGTTGCGCGGGCGGGCGGAACCGTGCGCCGATCGATGATGATCGGCGACACCGTTGCCGATGTCGGCGCAGCGCGCGGCGCCGGCGCACCGGTCGTAGTCGTCCGCTTTGGCTATTGCGACGGCGCATGCGAATCGCTCGGCGCCGACGCGATCATCGACCAGTATTCGCAACTGGCGCCGGTCTGCCGCCGCCTCTTGGCGGCGCGCCCGTAACCGGCAGCTTACGCGACCTCCATCAGGCCGCGCCGATTAGGGTTCGGCCCGCCCCGATCGTTTGCGCTCGCACGCTTGGTCGGCAGGCCATTCACCATGTCGCTACGTACGTCTGTGCGCGCCGAACGCATAGCCGGCACGAAACCGGCTTCCACCAACTTCACGTCCACATGGTAGCCGCGCTCGCGCCAATAGTCCTCGATCCGCTGCTTGAGGCGACGCGCGCCGTCCGCATTGCAGAAATCGTGATCCATCCTTCCACCAACCTTTTTTTATACGCGGAACGGGCTAAGGCTCATTCACCCGGACCGATGGCGCGGAACGCGCTCCGCGCTTGCGTCCCCCCAGCCTCGCCACCCAGCGCCATCAGATTGACCGATGAGCTAGGCGGCGATGTGGCGAGGCGTTGCGCCATTAACAAAGGTTGTTTGTTCCACAACCGGCGACGCGCTCGGTATGAACAACCTCTGGCGCGCAATTCGGCGCCTGTGACTGACCAGGAATTAACGCTCCTGTCGCCGGCGTGAACCGTTTGTGCAAAAACCAAAATGTAATTTCCGCTTCACTCGGAAAAATCCTTCCCCAGACCGTCGACGGGCGCCATTTACCCCATCCGCATGTGGGAGTGAGGCTTGCGAAAATGGATGACTCTAGAAAGATACTGGTGGGCGCGACAGGGATTGAACCTGTGACCCCTCGCGTGTGAAGCGAGTGCTCTCCCGCTGAGCTACGCGCCCGAACCCCGGGCTTGCCGGAGGGCGCGGACCATGATGGGCGGCCCGGCCTGCGTCAAGCCGCCCGGGCGGTTTGGCTTGACCTGCCGGGCCGATCCTGTGCATTTGCGAAACGTTCGCAACTATGGAGGCTCCACTGCTCGATCGTCGTTCGTTCGCTTTGTTTGGCGCTTCCGCCATCGCCCTTGCCGCTTGCGGCAGAGCCGGGGGCGGCGACGATTTCGTCAACCTCTACACCGCGCGCCACTACGACGCCGATCGCCAGCTCTATGCCGCGTTCGAGGAAGCAACGGGCGTGCGCGTGCGCGCGCTCACCGGCAGCGCCGAGCAATTGCTGGAACGCATCCGCGCCGAGGGCGAGGCGACCGAGGCCGACCTCTTTATCAGCGCCGACGCGGGCAACCTCTGGCGTGTGAAGGACGCTGGGCTCTTCCAGACCGTAACCACGCCGGCGCTCGAGCAAGGCGTGCCAGCGAATCTCCGCGATCCCGAAGGCGCGTTCTGGGGCTTCACCAAACGCGCACGCGTCATCATTTATCGAAAAGATGCGGTGCAGCCCGAGCAGGTCGCTCGTTACGACGACCTCGCCGATCTTCGCTTCCGCAACCAGATCGTCATGCGCTCTTCGACCAATACCTACCAGCTCTCGACGCTCGCGTCGCGCATCGAACGGCTGGGCGCGGAAAATGCGCGCCAATGGGCGGCCGGCGTGCGCGCAAACTTCGCGCGCGACCCGCAGGGCAGCGACACCGATCAGATCAAGGCGGTCGCGGCAGGCGAAGCGCAGGCGACATTGGCCAACCACTATTATTTCGTGCGGCTGATGAAGTCCGAGGATCCCGCCGACCGCGAGGTCGCGGACCGCGTCGGCCTGGTTTTTCCAGATCAGGCAGGCTCGGGTACGCACATCAACATTTCCGGCGGCGGCGTCACGCGCCACAGCAAGCGCCGCGATCGCGCCGTGCAGTTTCTGGAGTTCCTGGTCAGCGACGAAGCTCAGAACCTGATCGCGCCGCTCAACACTGAGTACCCGATCCGGCCCTCGATCCAGCCCGCCCCGGAATTGGCGGCGCTCGGCAGCTTCCGCGAAGAGAACATCGCGCTCGACGCTCTGGGCCGGCATCAGGCGGAAGCGGCGCGTATCTTCGAAGAGGTCGGGTGGCGCTAGACGCTCTCGCTTCGCCGCGACGCATCGCTGTCGACGGCGTCGCCATCGCCGCAGCATTGGCGACACTCATCTGCGCCGCGCCCGCGGTCGCAGTGCTTGCGCTTGCGCTGGCGCCGGATCGCAGCGGCGTCGAGTTCGGCTCGGACCTGCTGCGCGACGGCGCCATCGGCACCTTTGCGCTTGTAGCGATCGGCGGCGCTGGCGCTGTGCTGTTTGGCGCGACCACGGCTTGGCTGGTGAGTCTCACGCAGTTTCCAGGCAGGCGTGTGTTCGAGTGGCTCCTCGTCTTGCCGCTCGCTGCTCCGAGCTACGTGCTCGCATACGCCTACACCGGCATGACCTGGGCCAATGCGAGCCCGATCGAGGTGCGCGGCTTCTGGGGCGCGGCGTTCATCTACGCCGTCGGGCTGTACCCCTATGTCTATCTCGCGGCGCGCGCGGCGTTTGTGAGCCAGTCCTCGTGCGCGTTGGAGGCTGCGCGCACGCTGGGCGCTAGGCCGCGGGAAATGTTTTGGCGCGTTGCTTTGCCGCTCGCCCGGCCCGGCATCGCAGCCGGTGGCGCTCTCGCATGCATGGAGATCGCCGCCGACTACGGCGCTGCGCAGCATTTCGGCCTGACCACGCTCAGCACGGCGATCTTTCGCGCCTGGTATGCGCATGGTGCGCCGCACGCAGCGCTACAGATCTCGGCGGTGCTGCTGCTCGCGGCGCTTGTCTTCCTTGTTGTCGAACGCTGGGCGCGCGGGCGCGCGTCGTACTCAGGTGGATCGACACGCTGGCGGCCGCTGCCGCGGTACCAGTTCGGCCCAGTCGCGGCCGGGGCAGCCTTCATGCTCTGCGCTGGACTGGTGTTTTTTGGAGCGGCGCTGCCGTTGGCCTGGCTGGGGCGTCTCGCGGTATTGCATCCCCACTTCCACGCCATTGCCGGACCGTTCGCGAATTCCATGCTGCTGTCGAGTTGCGGCGCGCTCGTCACGCTTGCGCTGGCGTGCGCGATCGCCGTCGCTGCGCGCCGCGCGACCGGAGTTGGCAAGGCCTCGCTCTACGCGGCGGCGATGGGCTATGCTGCGCCCGGCGCGGTGATCGCGATGGGGGCGCTGGCGTTGTTCGGGTTGGCGCGTGAAGCGGGCTGGATCGGCGGCTTGGGATCATCGCTCGCGCTTGGCGCCCTGTTGTGGGGCTATGCCGCCCGCTTCGCCGCCGCCG
>CAZHWA010000245.1:0-4382 GCA_964536175.1 uncultured Terricaulis sp.
GTTTTCGCCGTAGCGGCCGTCCTTGGGGCGGCGCGAAGGCTGCACGTAGGCGGCGCGCCAATGTTTCGGTCCCAGCGCGCGCAGCGTGGTGGCTGGGTGCAACGTGCCGGCGCCGACTTGTTCGTCATATGGCTGCAAAATCGCGCAGCCGTGCTCGGCCCAGTAATTCTGGAGCGTCAGGATGACGTCCTGGAAACAGCGCGGGGCTTTGTTGGCGGCCATTGCGGACGCCTATAGGCGCCCGCGCGCTCAATCAAGACGGACGGCGATCGCTCACCCGCGCCGAAGCCAGAGCACCGCCCACCAGATCGCGTAACCCAAAGACGGCGGCAAGAGGCCTGCCGCGATACCGGCGGCGAAACTGTAAGGAACGCCGAGGACGGCCAGCACGGGCTCGAACGCGGCCGGACGCAAAGCGACAGCGACGAACAGCAGCATGGAGACCATGATGCCGGCCGTGCCGCCCCAATACCAGGCGATGTAATGGGCCTGTTGCGCCGCCTCGTCGAGCGCAGCCATCCAAAAGCAGGCGAACACCATGGACAGCAACATCATGCCAATGGCCGGCCAGATCAGCCAAGGCTGAGCGTCAGCCAGCGCGACAAAGACGCCGTAGACGAGGATGCAGGCGCATGTCGCGGCGATATAGAGCGTCTTGCGCTTCATCCGCCGGGCGCGCGGCGGGTTTGAGGTCATGTACGTTTCACGGCTCATTCGGCGGCCTCCGCGAGTTCGTCGGCGAAAAAGATCTGTTCGATCGGCAGCCCGAACACAGCGGCGATCTTGAAGGCGAGCGGCAAGCTTGGATCGTACTTGCCGGTCTCGATGGCGTTGACGCTCTGGCGCGAGACATCGAGCCGTTCGGCCAGATCGGCCTGGCTCCAATTGCGCTCGGCGCGCAGCACTTTGAGTCGGTTTCTCATGAGTCCGCATCGCCCCCTGCGCGCGTGCCCAACAGACGCCGACGCCAGCGCTCGAGCGTCGCTCGCCGCTTGGCGAGGAAGCTCCAGCCGAACACGCCAGCCGCCGTCCAGAACAACACTTCAAGGCTGACGGCGCCGAGCGTGACGAGCCCGGCCCAGATCGCAAAACCCGGGCGCATGAAATAGGCCACGCCCACCGCCGCCCAGGCGCCGATGGCGAACAGGAGGGCCGCGCCAAGGAGCAGGCGGCGCACGAGCATGCCGCGGCGCGCTTCGGTTTGCAGGGGCGCGCTCATTTGTAGCGTCTCCGGATAATGGCCTGCGCCACGCCAAAAGCGGCGCAGAAAATTGGAAACACCCAGATCAGCGGCAGGTGCGGAAAGTCCGCCCATTCCTCGAGGAAGCCGTAAGCGAAGCTGCCCAGCACCGTCACCGCAGTCGCTACGATCAGCGCTTCGCTCTGCAGCCGGCGCTGGAATTCATCCATCGAGCCTGTGAACACGAGATAGGCGCGCACCACCAGCAAAGCGGGCGCCATCGCCGCGAGCGCAATAATCGCGGCCAGCCATTGCGGGGGATCGAAGGTGCGGATCGCCAGCGCACCGGCGAACACCAGCAGCGTGTACAGCACGAAGGCGACGAACATGTCGCGCCGATAGCGGCGCGCGGCAGGCTTGGGACTGAACTCGCAGGTCATCGGCTCGCCCTCACAACCTCAACTCGATGCGCACGGCGCCGAGTTCGGCGCTGAGCGGGGGCGCCTCCATCAGCGCCGCGATGGGCGCTGCCGCCGGCTCCAGTGCGACGACCACCACCAGTGCGGCGATCGCCGCCGCCAGCAGGTCTCTGAACACCCGTTTCAGCACAACCCCTCCTCGTCAAGTATACTTATCCAACGGACAAGCCAGCTTTACTAATTGCCAACGCATCTGTCAAGGAAACTTTTCATAATGTCCTATGTGCTTTCCGTTTGCCCGACGATACGAATCCGGGCCATCTTCGCCTGCATGGGGATTTGCGGGATCGACGAGGTGGGGCGCGGGCCCCTGGCCGGGCCGGTGGTGGCTGCGGCGGTGATCCTGCCGCGCAAGGGCCGGCCCAGGGGACTCGACGATTCCAAGCAGCTGACGGCCGAGGCGCGCGCAGACCTGGCGCTCAAAATCCGCCAGATCGGCATCGTCGCGGTTGGCGTCGCGAGCGTGGAGGAGATCGACCGTCTCAACATCCTGCGCGCCGCGCACCTGGCCATGCGACGTGCGTTCGAGGCGCTGCCGGAGGCGCCGGTTGCGGCGATCGTCGACGGCAACATGTCGCCGGATTTGCCCTGCCCGGTGGAATGCGTGGTCGATGGCGATGCGATCGTGCCGATTGTCTCGGCCGCTTCGATCGTCGCCAAAGTGGAGCGCGACCGGATGATGGTGGAATTGTGCGCGCAATTTCCTGGCTATGCGTTCTCCAAGCACAAGGGCTATTCCACGCCCGAGCATGTCGAGGCGCTGGCAAGGCTCGGCCCGTGTCCGATTCACCGCAGAAGCTTCAAGCCGGTGCAGCTCGCGGCCGGCGGGTTTGCCGTCTAGGCGCAGCGCCGTTTACAAGCGCGCGGCCCACCTTATGTTCGCGGGCATGACTGGGGGCGCCGCCACTATCCGACCGACGCACGAAGCCACCGACATTTCCGCGCTTTCGGTATGGCTCGTGTGCGCGGCTCTTTATCTGGCGCTGATGGCGCTTGTCTTCACACGCATCGATCTGGTCGGCGGCGAACTGGGCGTGCTGGAATCGGTGCAAAATGTCTTTCTGCTCACTGCACTCATCCTGATGGTGCGCCTGGCGTTCAAAGCCGACACGCGCCCATTGCGCGGCTGGGCCATCTTCATCGCGCTGGGCACGCTTTATCTGCTTGGAGAAGAGGCGAGTTGGGGCCAGCACTATTTCGGCTGGGAGACCACCGGCATCTTCGCCGAGATCAACGATCAGGGCGAAACCAACATTCACAACACCAAGGACGGCTGGTTCGACCAGAAGCCGCGCGCACTGTTGCTGTTCGGCATGATCCTGGGCACGATCGTGCACCCGCTGGTGAAATGGGCGCGCAATGGGCGGGGCCTGTTCGACAATCCATGGTGGCTGGCGCCCACGCTCGCCTCGCTTCCGCCCGTGATCTTCTCCCAGATCGGGGCCCTGCCCGAACGCATCGACGATCTCAACGACGTGCTGCATTTCACCAGCGCCTCAGCGCAAGCGATGACCAACAATTATCGCTCCAGCGAAATGGAAGAGGTGTTCATGTATCTCTTCTTCATCACGTACACCCTCTCGCTGCTGAAGCGCGCCGAGGCGCGCAAACGCGCGGCGGGTTAGGCTTTCGCGGGCTGGGACTTGCGCCGCCGCTCGAGCATGCCGCCGGCAGCGCCAAGCACCATCATGACCGGCGCCAGCAACACGCAACAGAACCGCGACAGCCAGATCTGGCCGCTGAAAGCCCAATACGCGCCGAGCGCAAACACAACGCCGGGCGCGATCGCCTGGCAGATGCGCAGCGGCCGTTCGCCGCTTTCGACCCCGCCAACAAGGCGGCCCTTGTCGCGCGTCATCACGATGTAAAGCAAGGTCATCGCCGCCGATGCGGCGGCGTTGACCATCCAGTAAAGCCCCAATGGCGCACTCGCCGTCATGTTGGCGCCGAAGGTGTCCGCCGCGAACGGCAGCAGCACAATGCACACCAAGAACACAAGATTGCAGAGCGCCGTCGGCCAATCGAAGGCTTTGAGCTCCCGCGTGGCGCTGAGGTGGACCGACCACCACAGCGCGGCGAGCCCAAAGCTGATGAGGAAGGAGGCGAATTGCGGGGCAATTCCCGCCAGCGCCGCCCAGATGGTCCGGTCGTCAATCCCGTCTGGCAACCGGATGTCCGCGGCCAACAACAGCAGCGCAAAAGCGAACACGGCGTCCGAGAAGAAGATCATCCGCTCCAGCATGCGCCGGTTAGCGCTAGCGTCCTCGGTCATTGCCGGCCCCCAAATGTAGTTAACGGCGAATCAGGCTGTTGATTATCGCGCGCCAGTCAAGCTTATGATTCCTTCTCGGGGACGACATGGCGCGACACGTCAAGGACAAGATCATCGAAGGCGACTGCATCGCGGCGATGGCCGCCCTGCCGGACGGCAGCGTGGACCTCGTGTTCGCCGATCCGCCCTATAACATGCAGCTGGGCGGCGAGCTGACGCGGCCGGACCAATCCCATGTTGATGGGGTCGACGATGAGTGGGACAAGTTCGCGGATTTCGCGACTTATGACGCGTTCACACGCGCGTGGCTCACGGAAGCGCGGCGGGTGTTGAAGCCGAACGGCGCCATCTGGGTGATCGGCTCCTATCACAACGTTTTTCGCCTCGGTACGTCGCTGCAGGATCTCGGCTTCTGGATCCTGAACGACATCGTCTGGCGCAAGACCAATCC
>CAZHWA010000246.1:0-4351 GCA_964536175.1 uncultured Terricaulis sp.
CAATGTCGATGATATCCGCGCCCGCCTCCAGCATCGCCAGCGCCTGCGGCGCGGCTGCGCCTTCCCATTGGCCGCCGTCCGAGAACGAATCGGGCGTCACATTGAGAACGCCCATGACGTACGGGCCGCCGGTGAGTTTTGGCGGCGGCAATCCAAACGAACCACTCATGGGGCGCGGCGATGGCAAGCGAGGTATCCCGATGCAAGCATCCTGCGCAGTTGACCGCGCGGCCGCGGCGGTGTTCACGACATTGTGTCAATGCGTACAGTCGATCTAACGCGTCGCCCATGAGCGCTTGGCGTAGCGCCCTTGAGCCTTTGCTCACGCCGTTTTTTCATGCGTTTTGGCGCGTGCGGCGTCCGATGACGCTCGGCGTGCGCGGTCTTGTAAGCGACGCGAACGGTCGTGTGTTGCTGGTCCGGCATACCTATACGCATGGCTGGCATTTGCCGGGCGGTGGGGTCGAACACGGCGAAACCGCCTTGGACGCCCTCAAACGCGAACTTGCCGAAGAAGGCGGCGTCGAACCGCTGAGCGCACAGGTCGTGGGCTTCTATTCCAACCACGCCCGCTTCAAGCACGACCATGTCGTGCTTTATCGTGTCGACGAGTGGCGCGCCTGCCCGCCGCGCGAGAACAACGAGATCGCTGAGCGCGGTTTTTTTGCGCGCGATAACCTGCCCACGGATGTGACGCCAGGAACGCGGCGGCGCCTGGCCGAAGCCCTCGACAGCGTTATTGCAAACGATCGATGGTGAAAAGGAGACCGCGTCGTAAGCGGTCTCCCCATTCGCACGTCTATTGCGCGTAAAGCTCGGAGATGTGCAGGGTGGAAGCCTGCAATTCGCCGGACATGTACGTGCCAACCCAGATATCGTACTGGCCCGATGCTGGGCTTTCGAAGGTGATGGCAGGATTCAATCCCTCGTTGCCGCCGTCATCGTCACAATGCCATGACGTATCGGGGCCATTGATCACCAGCGTAGTGTCGGCCTCAGACGCGACCGAGATCACCAGCGGCAGCTCGTTTGAGCCTGACGTCCAGTGGAGCCGATAATCCGGCGCGCGCGCGATCCAACCGACGCACTGCGGCGCGACGACGGATGCGTCGATGCTGCCGCCAGCGGCGATTTCCTGGGTGTGCGGATCGGGCATGAAGCCGGCAGCGAGCTCGATCGCGCCATAAGCCGGCTCCAGCGACCAATCGGGGCCATCGGCTTGCTGCGCGCCGATTTCGGAAATGTGCAGCGCCGCCGGCGCCGCATCCGGCCCGTAGGTGCCCACCCAAATCTGGTAGCGCCCGTCACGCGGGGAATCGAAGCGGACCATCGGATTCAAAGCGCCAGCGCTGTCGTCATCGCAATACCAGCGCCCATCCGGCGCCCGGATGGCGAGCGTAGTGTCGGCGTCGGAGGTCGCCGAAAAAATCAACGGCAAATCTCCCGCGTCGCGGTAACGCAACGTGAAGTCGGCCCGGTTTGCGATCATGCCGACGCAATCGGAACTTACGCTGCCGGCTTCCACAGTCCCGCCGGCCGTCAATGCGACGGTGTGCGGATCGGGCATAAAGCCGGATTCAAGCGTCACCTCGCCATAGGCGCCGGCCCTGCTGGTGTTGACTTGCGCCGCCGCTGGCGCGCTCAGGCATACCACCGCCGCTGCGGCAACGGACCAGATCATCGGTTTCATGGGAGTCCCCAGAGGCTTATCCTCGCAGGACGCATCTTCGCCGCCGCGGCCCCGAGCGCAAGCGCAATCGGCGTCGGGAACGGCTGATTCTGCGCCTAGCGGCGGCCGAACAGCCTTTCGATGTCCGCCAGTTTGAGCTCCACGTAAGTCGGCCGGCCGTGATTGCACTGGCCCGAAAAAGGCGTCGCCTCCATTTGCCGCAAGAGCGCGTTCATTTCTTCGGCGCTCAGCCGGCGCCCAGCCCGCACCGAGCCGTGACACGCCATGGACGAGCAGACAGCTTCCAGCCGCTCCTTCAGCGCGTGCGCATCGCCCAATTCGTTGATATCGTCGACAAGATCGCGCAACAGGCCCGCCGCATCTATGTGCCCGAGCAGCGCCGGCGTTTCACGCACCAATATCGCCCCCGTGCCAAACGGCTCGATCACCAGACCCAATCCCGCCAGCTCCTCGGCCCGGGCCGTCAGCGCTTCTGCTTCGTTCGAATCAAGCTCCACCACTTCAGGAATGAGCAGCGCCTGTCGCCGCACGCCGCCATTGGCCAGCATCTGCTTCATTCGCTCATAGACGAGCCGCTCGTGTGCGGCGTGCTGATCGACAATGACGATGCCGTCTTCGGTCTGGGCGACGATGTAGGTTTCGTGGATCTGCGCCCGAGCCGCGCCGAGCGGGAAGAACTGACTGTCGTCATCTTGAACCGCCGGCGTCTCGCCGGCGGACGACGGCGCAGCGGAGATGTCGCCGCCGGCGAGGAGGCCGGCGCTCAAAGCCTCAACCCGCGCGCTCGGCGCGTCGAACGCGCCCCCGAGCCGCTCCTCGGCCACGCCCCAGGCGCGCAGGGCCGGCTGCGGCGTCATGTGCGGGCGGAAATTGCCGAGTGTCGCGGCCGCTGTCGTCGTCGACGCGCGATGGCCCGCGCCTGCCAAAGCATGTGAAAGCGCACCTACGATCAGGCCGCGCACCAAAGCCGCATCGCGGAAGCGCACTTCTGTCTTGGCTGGATGTACGTTCACATCGACATCGCTCGGCGGCAAATCGAGAAACAGCGCCGCCACAGGATGGCGGTCGCGCGCCAGCAAATCCTGATACGCCGCCCGCACTGCGCCGACGATCAGCTTATCCTTCACGGGCCTGCCGTTGACGAACAGATGCTGATGCTCGCGTGTGCCACGATGATAGGTCGGCAAGCCGGCAAATCCGGAGAGCCGCACATCGCCGCGGCTCTGATCGAGCGCAATGCAATTGGGCGCAAATTCCGCGCCCAGGATCGCAGCCAGCCGCGCGCGCCGGCCCTCGTTCTCCGGATCGCGCTCTGCTGAGAGCCGCAACGACACGCGCCCGTCGTGCTCCAACGAAAATGCTACGTCCGGCCGCGCCATCGCCAGCCGCTTGACCGCGTGATTCACCGCCATCATTTCGGCGCGCTCGGATGTCATGAACTTGAGACGCGCCGGCGTGGCGAAGAAAAGATCGCGCACCTCGACGTGTGTGCCGCTCTCACTCAGCGCAGCCCATGCAGCCGGCGTGACGGGAAAGAGTTCCCCGCCCTGTACATCGATGCGCCAAGCTTCGTTTGCCCCGCGCGGCTTGGATACGATCGACAGCCGCGCCACCGCGCCGATCGACGGCAGCGCTTCGCCGCGAAATCCCATTGTGTGAATATTCAACAGGTCGACCGCGCCGCCGTCGCCCGCTTCGAGCTTCGACGTCGCATGCCGCTCCACCGCCAGCGTCAATTCATCGCGCGCGATCCCACTTCCGTCGTCCTCGATGGAAATGAGCCCCAAACCGCCACGCTCAATCCGCACGGCGACGCGGCGCGCGCCGGCGTCGAGCGCATTCTCAATCAGCTCCTTCACGGCCGCAGCCGGACGCTCGACCACTTCGCCGGCGGCGATGCGGTTCACAGCTTCGGGGGGGAGACGGCGGATCGGCATCAGATTCGCGGTGAGCCTAGCATAACGCAGCCCCGCGCTGCGTCGGCCTTCGACAGGCCCGGGCTAGCGCTCTTCTTCGCGCTGGCGGTTGGTTGTGGCGCAACACTGAGCCCGTCGAAGGGCGACGACACGCATATGCCGCGCTATATCACCGCCATGGCCGACTCTCTGAAAAAGCCGAACGCCGCCCAACTCGCCTCGCCCTCATATCGGCTTGCCGCGCTCGATCCGGATTTCCTGCTCGGCGAAGATATGCGCGGCGTGCGGTTCTATCTGGAATATTCCAAAGCCGAATTGATCCTGAAGGCGTACGATATCGTCTCAACCATTGTCGTGTTTGGCTCAGCCCGCATCGCCGAGAACGGGCAGGGCAGACAGACCTTCTGGTATGACCAAGCACGCAAGTTCGGGCGTATCGCTTCCGAACGCGGCGGCGCCGTGCACGAGCCGGGCGAGCCCTATCAGAACGTAATCGCCACCGGCGGCGGGCCCGGCCTCATGGAAGCCGCCAATCGCGGCGCGCTCGAGGCCGGCGCACCCTCGATCGGTTTCAACATCACCTTGCCGTTCGAGCAGGAGCCGAACGCCTACACGACGCCAGAACTCACGTTCAACTTCCACTATTTCGCGATGCGCAAGATGCACCTTGCGATGCGCGCCAATGCACTCGTCATTTTCCCGGGCGGCTTTGGCACGCTGGACGAGTTGTTCGAAATTCTGACGC
>CAZHWA010000247.1:0-4346 GCA_964536175.1 uncultured Terricaulis sp.
GCTGCACGAATTCCTGCCGCACACTGAGAAAGAGGCGGAAGACGTCGCCAAGGCGATGGGCGTGGACGCCAAAACGCTGCTCGCCCGCGCCAGGGATCTGGCCGAAAGCAATCCCATGCTCGGCTTCCGCGGTTGTCGGCTCGCTATTGTCTATCCGGAAATCTACGACATGCAGGCGCGCGCCGTATTCGAAGCGGCCTGCGACGTCGCCGAAACGACGGGCCAAGCGCCCGTGCCGGAAATCATGATTCCGTTCGTGATCGCCAGGAAAGAACTCGATCTGATCAAGGCGCGCGTTGACGCTATCGCCGCTGAGGTGTTCGCCGCGCGCAAGCGCGAAATCGCGTACCTCGTCGGCACCATGATCGAACTGCCGCGCGCGGCGTTGCGCGCGCGGGAAATCGCCGAGACGGCCGAGTTCTTCTCTTTCGGCACCAACGATCTCACGCAAACGACGATGGGCCTCTCGCGCGATGACGCCGGCAAGTTTCTGGGAACGTTTGTCGATCGCGGCGTGCTTGAGGCCGACCCGTTCGTCTCGGTCGATGAAGAGGGCGTCGGCGAATTGGTGCGCATCGCCGCTGAGCGGGGTCGCGCCGCGCGCCGCAATCTGAAGCTCGGCATTTGCGGCGAACACGGCGGCGATCCCGCCTCGGTGCGCTTCTTTGCGCGGGCCGGTCTCGATTATGTCTCGTGTTCGCCCTACCGCGTGCCAATTGCGCGCCTGGCGGCGGCGCAGGCAGCCTTGGCTCCGGCCGACACCTGAGTTCGCTCAGCTTTGCGAAAATTTGTGGTTCGCGCCGGGGAACGCCGGCGATCGGCCGCGCCTTTACCGGTGGTCTGTTCGAAATCGGGCGCGGCGAGGCGGGCGTGCGCCGCATAGGCAGGGTGTCCGGCCTGGACGACCCGGTGAGGGGCAGAGTTTGGGTGCGGTGACAAAGGCGGCGGCGTACGCGTCCCGCGGGCACATCGCGAGCGCATTGGCGGCGCTGGGCGAAGACGCGGAGGCGAGTGCCGGCTCCGTCACGGCGCTGCGCGCGCCGCTGGCCGGCCAGCACCCGAGCGCGGATTTTGAGACTTACCTAGCGGCAATGCCTATGCTCGCCTCCCCGGCGCATGGCTGCCCTGCAACACCCCTCATTGGTGAACCGGCACAATTCCAGCAAGGCCATGCCCAGGAAGGGCTTTTTGCCTGTTGCCGGAGCGCCGCACCGACCCAAACAAAGCAGGGCGGAGTCGGCGAATTGGAGACTATGAACAAAAAGTCAATCGCCCGTCCGGCGTCGGTCCTGTATGCGGCCGGAGCTTCGCGGCAAGATGTTCGTGGGGCGAAATGGTTGCGTATGCTGCGGTTCTTTTTGCAGCGACCTGTCCCAAAGCTGAACAGCTTTAAGCGGGGATTAATGCATTTGTCGTTGTTCTGGCGTCGACTGGCTATTCTTGCGGGCGAGATTCGGACCCAAGTGATGGTTGAGATCGATCGAAACCCCCTGGCCGTGCGCCAGGGCGCAGCGACGATCATGTGCCTTGCGGCTGCGGCTGTCGCGATGCCCGTGATCTCGCATCGCGCCGCTGAGCAGCGCGAGGGCGCCGAGTGGGCGGCGACGTCGAGCGCCTTCCAGGCTGAACTCGATCGGCATCTGTTCGCCGGGTCAGAACCGAACGGGCGGGTCGAACTGACCGCCTTCCGCACCGACGATGGTTTACGTGCACGCGGCAACGCGGCGCTGTTCGGTACGGCGGATGCGCGGGCGATCATGCTGCAGGCCGTCTTGCGCGGGCCGACCACGGCGGTCGAGCCGAGCGCGCCCTCCGAGCCGCAAGTCGACGCGCGCCAACATAACTGTCTGGCCCAGGCGATTTACTACGAGGCCCGCGGCGAGACCCAGCAGGGTCAGGTGGCGGTGGCCGAAGTGATCATGAACCGCGTACGCTCACGCGCATACCCGAACTCGGTCTGCGGCGTCGTCTATCAAGGTTCGCACCTAGCCACGGGTTGCCAGTTCACATTTACTTGCGACGGCTCGCTTGGCCATCGCCCCCGCGGACGCGCCTGGGAGCGCGCGCAGCGCATCGCCTCAGCGGTGATGCTGGGCTACACCCGTCCCGTCACCGGCAACGCCACCCACTATCATACGACCGGCGTCAACCCGGTGTGGAATTCCGGATTGGTGCCGACCACGCAGATCGGGGTGCACAAGTTCTACCGCTTCCCCCGCGGCGCCGAGCGCGCCGTTTACCAGGAAGCGCTCTCGCGCCGCATGGGCGCCTGGCGAGCCCGCCGCAGCGACCGCGAAACGTTGATCCCGGCCGCCGACGAAGCGGCGGCGGCGGCGGCGCTGGAATCGGTCGGGATTGAACAGCGCGCCGAGGAGCCTGTCGCGGACGCGCCGGTCACGACCGCGCCTGCGGCGCCGCTCGCCCCGCCCGCAGTACCCGCGGACGCGGCGACTGAAGCGGCGGCGCCCGCCACCGAACTTCCGACCTGAGGCGCTAGTCTCCGAACATCCTGGAGATGCGCTTACGCAGCGCGTTCGGAAAAAATCGTGCGGCAAAGCGCGCGCGTTCGGCTTCCTTGCCGACCATGTAGTGGATGTCAGCGCCATGCGCGGCGTCCCATGCGCGCTCGGCCGCCATGCGCACGGGATAGATCGGCGTTTTGTTCTCAACCAGCTGATCGCGAATCCGCCGGTTGCCGCCTTCGCCCGCCGAGCCATCGAGAATTGCGGTGTCGATGAACCACGGCATCAGACTCGTCACACGGACGCCGTAGCGTGACAACTCGACATCGAGCGATTCAGTCAGGCCGCGGACGCCGAACTTGGTCGCGCAATAGACTGCCATCCGCGGCGGGCCCAATACGCCGGCGACGGATGCAGTATTGACGATGCGCGCGCCGGGCGTCTCGCGCAGCAGAGGCAGCGCCGCTACAACGCCATTCAACACGCCTTTCAGATTCACATCGATGACGAGGTCAACGTCCTCGGGCGACATTTCCTCGATTGCGCCGCCGCGACCGACGCCGGCATTGTTGAACAGCACATGCATGCGCCGGTTGGTGACTTGGCCGAAGGCCTCGACCGCACGCGACCAGCCGCTGCGATCGCGCACGTCGAAGACCATGGAAATGCGTTGCCCTTCCGGCAAGGAGGCGGCTGTTTCCTCGAGCCCGTCAGCATTGATATCGAACAGCCCGACGAACCAGCCGCGTTCCGCAAACAATTGCGCGGTGGCGCGCCCGATGCCGGAGCCGGCGCCGGTTACGAAGATCGATTTCTGAGGTTCGCCCATGCACGCGTTTCGTCGGCTGGAATGCCGCGTCCGTCAAGCGCGCCGAAGCAGCCGGCGCATCTGCGCCGGCGGCGCGCCATAGACTCGCATGAAGGCGCGCCGCATGCGTTCGACGTCGCCGAACCCCGTGCGCCGCGCGATCTCTTGAATTGAACCGCCGCGCTCTAGCGCTGATCGCGCCGCCTCGGCGCGCATGCGCTCAACCGCCTTGGCGGGGGTGACGCCTGTTTCCGCTGCATACGCGCGCGCAAAGTTGCGCGGACTCATTGCCGCCTCTCGGGCCAGGCGATCCACGCTGAGGTCTCGATGCAGGTGCTCCCGCATCCAGGCGTTCAGGCGTACGAAACGGGGCGTGTCGAACTCGAGCAGCGCCGAATGCTGCGCCTGGCCGCCCGGTCGCTTGGCGTAAACGACCATCTCGCGCGCGACGCGGCCTGCGATTTCATCGCCCAGATCTTCGCCGATCAGCGCCAGCGAAAGGTCGATGCCGGCGCTGATGCCGGCGGAGGTCCAGATGCTTCCGTCCTTTATGAATATGCAATTGGCGTCCACCCGCACGGCCGGAAACCGGCGCGCGAGATCGGCCGCCCGGCGCCAGTGCGTTGTCGCGCGCTTGCCGTCGAGCAGGCCAGTTTGGGCGAGCAAGTACGCGCCGGAACAAACACTGGCGACTCGCCGTACGCGCGGCGCCAGTCTGGCGATGACGCCGAGCAGGTTGTCGTCTTGCACCGCCGCGCGCGTGCCCTCGCCGCCGACGACAATCAGCGTATCGACGCCTCTGAGCGCATGCAGCGCCACTGCCGGCATCGCAATGCCGGCAGAGGAGGCGATGAGCCCGGACTCGCGCGCAGCGACGCGCAGGCGATAGGCGCCTGGCGCAAAGCGCGTTGCGATCTCGAACGCGGCGACCGGTCCGGCCGCGTCCAAGATCTGAAAGCCCGGAAAGATCGCCAGGGCGATGGTGCGTGGCCGCGCGCCGCTAGAACGCGAAACCGGCTTTCCTGGCGTTGGCGGAAAAAGAGGCTTCTTTGACATTTCCGCCAGAGCATGAACGC
>CAZHWA010000248.1:0-4309 GCA_964536175.1 uncultured Terricaulis sp.
CGATGCACGCCATCACTGCGCCCATCTTCATCGCTCGCCTGAAAAGCTTGTCGGCAATCCTGCGCAAAGCCGAGCAGCAGGCGAAGACGAAAGCGTACGACCCCGCTGTGCTGCTCAATGCGCGGCTCGCCCCCGATATGCTGCACCTCACGCGCCAAGTGCAGATCGCCACCGATCACGCCAAGGGCTGCATGGCGCGCCTGGCCGGCCATGCGCCGGAAACGATTGAAGACACGGAAGCCACCTTCGCCGATCTGCAGGCGCGCATCGCCAAGGCGATCGGCATTGTCGAGAGCTACAAGGACGCCGACCTCGCAGGCGCAGAGACGCGCGAAGTCACTGTAAAGATACCAAACGCCGAACTGAAGTTCAGCGGCATCGATTACGTCAACGCCTGGGCCATGCCGAACTTCTATTTTCACATCACAACCGCCTACGCGATCCTGCGGCACAACGGCGTCGAACTCGGCAAACGGGATTTCCTGGTGAGCTGACGGAGGCGGGTCGGCTTCGCGCACGACAGGCTCAGCGTGACGCTACTGCGCGGAAAGCGTCATCCTGAGCTTGTCGAAGGATGGCGCGCATGGTTCGCCTTTCGACGTCATGAGAAAGCCTAACATCCGCTCCGCGGCAACGGACCTCGCGTTCGCCGGAATCGCCCTGGTTCTCGGTCTCTTCGGCGCGCCCCCAGCCGCCGCGGCGTCGGCGTTCATCCTCGCCGCGATCGTCTGGGGTTGGACGCGCCGCCAGGCGCTGGCGCGCATGGATTGGCGCATGCGGGCGACAAACGGCGCGCTGGCGCTCGGCATGCTCGCCGTCGTATTGGGCATCCTCTATTGGATCGGCCTCACCATCGGAGGACACACTTGAGCTTTCGCCGCATCGACGACGCGCCCTCGAATCAAACCGCCCTCGTGCGTGTCGACTTCAACGTGCCAATGGCCGAGGGCCAGGTCAGCGACGACACGCGCCTGCGCGCCGCGCTGCCGACGATCCAGGCGCTGACGGCGAAGGGCTGCAAGGTCGCTCTTCTCGCTCACTTCGATCGGCCCAAGGGCAAACGCGTGCCGGACATGTCGCTGAGGCCCGTCGCGCCCGCGCTGGAAAAGCTGCTCGGCGCGCCCGTCGCCTTCGCGGACGATTGCGTTGGCGATGAAGCCAAGTCCGCCATCGCTGCGCTTGCCGCCGGCGGCGTCATCCTGCTTGAAAATACCCGCTTCCACGCCGGCGAAGAGAAGAACGATCCAGAGCTCGCCACGCAGATCGCTGCGCTCGGCGACATCTACGTCAACGACGCCTTCTCCGCCGCGCACCGCGCGCACGCTTCGACAGAACGCATCGCGCACATCCTGCCCGCTTACGCCGGCAAACAGATGGAGCGCGAACTCGACGCGCTGGACGCAGCGCTCGGCAATCCCAAGCGTCCTGTGCTGGGGATCGTCGGCGGCGCGAAAGTCTCCACCAAGCTCGACCTGCTGCAGAACCTCATCGCCAAGCTCGACAAGCTCGCCATTGGCGGCGGCATGGCCAACACGTTCCTCTATGCCCAAGGCGTCGAAATCGGCGGCTCGCTCGCAGAGCGAGACATGGCCGATGCGGCGCGCGAGATTCTCGCCGCCGCCAAGGGCAAATGCGAAATCCTGCTGCCGGAGGATGTCGTCGTCGCAAAAGAGGTGAAAGCGCACGCGGAAGCGCGCATCTGCAAGCTCGACGACATCCAGCCTGACGAAAGAATTCTCGATGTTGGCGAGACAACGGTGCGCCATTTGCGCGAGGCGATGAAGCAATCCCAGACGCTGATCTGGAACGGCCCGCTGGGCCTGTTTGAAATGCCGCCCTTCGATCAGGGCACCGTTCTCGTCGCGCAGGCCGCCGCCGAGCTCGCCAAATCCGGCAAACTGATCGCGGTCGCCGGCGGCGGCGACACCGTCGCCGCCCTCAATCACGCCGGCATCGCCGGCGACTTCACCTTCGTCTCCACCGCAGGCGGCGCTTTCCTCGAATGGATGGAGGGCAAAGCGCTGCCGGGGGTGGAGGCGCTGATGGCATGAGCGAAACGCTGCCCTCCGCGATCGGCAAGGCCGCGCGCAACAAGCGGCTGAAATTGCGCGCGACAAGCGCCAACGCCGTCGGCCTCGCATTTGTCGCCATAGGCTTTATCCAGCCGCTCGTCATCGGCGACTTCTCGCTCAGTGCAGTGCTGAAACTGGTTATTTGCGCCGCGTTTGGCTATATCTTCCACAACTACGCCATGCAGGTTCTGGAAAGATTGGAGGACTAGATGGATAGCTGGCTCCAGTTCTTCTTCATGACAGGCGGCTTGCTGCTTTTTGGAGTGATGATCGTGGTCGGCGGCTGGTTCGACGATCGCCGCTGGCGGCGCCAGAAAGAAGCGGAAGAAGCGGCGCGGCACGCCGCGGCCGAGTAGTCCCTTCCCCGCAAAGCCGCATTTCGGAGACATTTTTCCCCATGCCTCCGCCCGCCGTGGCCTTTTGCCAGCGCCCGCGCTAAACCTTAGCCATCCAATCAACAGCGCCGGGTTTTCCCGCAAGACACGAGGCAGGACCGTGAATCTCGAAGCATTGAACAAGGTGGCCGAAGCCATGGTGGCGCCGGGCAAGGGCATCCTGGCGGCCGACGAATCCACCGGCACCATCAAGAAGCGCTTCGACGCCATCGGGGTGGAGAACACCGAAGAGAACCGCCGCGACTATCGCGAGCTGATGTTCCGCGCCAAGGACGGGATGCAGCACATCTCCGGCGTCATCCTGTTCGACGAAACCATCTGGCAGAATGCGCGCGACGGCGAGCCGCTGGTGAAACTGATCGCCGACGCCGGCGCCATTCCCGGCATCAAGGTCGATGAAGGCACGCGCGAACTTGCCGGCGCGCGCGGCGATCTCGTCACCCGTGGCCTGGACAAACTGCACGAGCGTCTGCCCAAATATTACGAGCAAGGCGCGCGCTTCGCCAAGTGGCGCGCGGTGATCGATCCCAGCGGCGGCCGGCCCTCCTACGCGGGCCTCCTGGCCAACGGGCACGCGCTCGCCCGCTACGCGAACCTCTGCCAGGAATTCGACATCGTGCCGATCGTCGAGCCTGAAGTGCTGATGGACGGCGACAACGACATCGAGGCCACCTACGCCGTCACCGAATGGGTGCTGAAGGAGACCTTCCAGCAGCTCTACTACATGAACGTCGCGCTCGAAGGCATTGTGCTGAAGCCGAACATGATCGTCCCCGGCAAGAAGGCCGCCAAGCAGGCCAGCGTCGACGAAGTCGCCGAAAAGACCATCAAGTGCCTCAAGGCCTCGGTGCCGAGCGCCGTGCCTGGCATCGCCTATCTCTCCGGCGGCCAGTCGGACGTCGACGCCACCGCGCATTTGAACCGCATGAACCAGATCGGCGGTTTCCCGTGGAAGATGACGTTCTCTTACGGCCGCGCCCTGCAGGCCGCGCCGCAGAAGGCCTGGTCGGGCAAGGCGGACAACGTCGCCGCCGCGCAGGCAGCGTTCGCGCATCGCGCGCGCATGAACGGCCTTGCCACCAAAGGCCAATGGAAGCCGGAGCTGGAGAAGGCGTGAGCCGCCGGCGCTGTCGCCTGTACCTGATCACGCCGCCGGCCTTCGAGCTGGCGGCGTTTTCGCAGGCGCTTGCGGACGCGCTTGCCGGCGGCGACGTTGCCGCGGTTCAACTGCGCCTGAAAGGCCAAAGCGATGCCGAGGTGCTGCGGATTGGCGCGGCGCTGAAGCCCACAGTGCAGGATGCAGGCGCGGCGTTCATCGTCAATGACCGCCCCGATCTGGCTGCCAAGCTCGACGCCGACGGCGTCCATGTCGGCCAGGAAGACGCGAGCTACGCACAAGCGCGCGGCGCGCTCGGCAAGGACAAGATCGTCGGCGTCACCTGTCACGACTCGCGCCATCTCGCCATGGAAGCGGCCGAAGCCGGCGCCGATTACGTGGCGTTCGGCGCGTTCTACCCGACGGCGACGAAACAGCCCAAGACGCGGGCCGATACGGAACTGCTCGAAATCTGGAGCGAGATCGCCGAGACGCCGTGCGTGGCCATCGGCGGCATCACGGTCGAAAACGCAGAGCCCCTCGTGCGCGCCGGCGCCGATTTTCTGGCTGTGGCCGCCGGTGTCTGGGCGCATGCCGATGGGCCCGGCGATGCAGTGGCGGCGTTCAATGACCTGTTCGACAGCGTCGCTGCGCCTTGCTAACGGACGACAAGCAGCGACGGCGCGAAATTCTGCAGCGCAATCCCGGCCGCGGCAAACAGCACGAGTAGAGACAGCACCGCCCAC
>CAZHWA010000249.1:0-4299 GCA_964536175.1 uncultured Terricaulis sp.
ACCGCCGATCTGCAGTATGCGCACGCGATGGCGCTGCTGGTGCTGGGCGATACCGGCGACGATGTCGCCATGCGCGACTGCATCGAAGCCTCGCGCGCCTCAGCTGAGTTCTACACGCGCGGACGTTCGCCGACGCGCTGGGCCGTGCTGCAGGTCAATGTCGGCCAGGCGCTGATCGCGCTGGCCGATCGCGGCGATGACGGCGCCGCCGCAGAGGCGGTGGAGGTCCTGAGCGCCGCCGCCGACGCCGTGCCGCGGGCGCAACAGCCGGAGTTCTGGGCGCACGCGCACGAAACGCTGGCGGACGCTTATCTCGTGTACGGCCGCGGCGCCGATCCCGAAGCGTTGCGCCGGGCGGCGGCCGAATTGCAGCTTGCGCTCGAAGTCTATCGCCGCCCGCGCTTTGCCGACCGGCGCGAGCGTGTGGAGCGGCTGCTGGCGGACATCTATCGCGCGCTGGGCCAAGAGCCCGATCCGGCGTAACAAGATGCAATGAGCGACCCGCACATCGTCGTCAGCCGCGAGGGCGGCGTGCTGGAGATCCGGTTCAACCGGCCGGATAAGAAGAACGCCATCACCAACGCCATGTACGGCGTTATGGCCGATGCGCTCGATGCGGCGCAGCAGGACGATAGCACGCGGACGGTGCTGTTCACCGCCAACGGCGATTATTTTTCGGCCGGCAACGACATCAAGGACTTCGCCGCGCAGGCCAGCGGCGCATTCGAGGGGCCGCGCCATGTGACGCGCTTTCTCGAAGCGGCGATTATGGCTGATAAACCGCTTGTGGCGGCGGTGCAGGGCCATGCCGTCGGTGTCGGCGCGACCATGCTGTTCCAGTGCGACCTCGTCTATGTCGCCGAGGACGCGCGCCTGACCCTGCCCTTCATCGATCTCGGGCTGGTTCCGGAGAACGCCGCCAGTCTGACGGTGGTGGAGCGCTTGGGCCATGCGCGCGCGTTTGCGCTGCTGGCGCTTGGCGAGCCGTTGATTGGACGCGACGCGGCGGCGTGGGGGCTTGCGAACGCGGCGCTGCCGGCAAGCGCGGTGGAGGCGCGCGCGTGCGGCCGCGCATGCGTTGGCCGAAAAGCCGCCGCAATCGCTGCGGCTCACCAAGCGGTTGATGCGCAACAAAGAGGCGCTGCTCGCGCGCATGCGCGAAGAGGGCGCGCTGTTCGCGGAGCGGCTGAGATCGCCCGAGGCCGTCGCCGCCTTTGCGAAATTCCTGCAGCGCTAGCTGCGGGCGCGCGGTCGAGATGCAGCGGGAACGGGATCAAAGTACGTTAACGGTCGTTGAGCCCGCGAGCAGCCCAGGAGGCCAGGGTGGGCCAAGCGTGGCATTCACGCGGGGGCTTGAACGACTTGCCGCCAGGCGAGCGCATCGCGCTGGTGGTGGAGCCCGACCCGGCCAAACGCGCCGAAGCGACGATGATCCTGCGCAGCATGGGCTACAAGACCTACGACACCGGGTGCGGCGCAGTCGGCCAGTTTATCGCCTCGCAGCTTTTGCTCGAGGTGGCGATCGTCGATGCCGAACTCCCGGATCTCGATGGGCTGCAGGTGCTGCGGCGCCTGCGAACGCGCCTGCCGGACGCGGTCATTATCGCAACGGCGGCGCCGGACGCGCGCTGGGAGGAGACGGCCGCCGAGGCATTGGACGCCGGCGCAGATTTTGCGCTCAGCAGCCTGTCGGCGGCGACGCTTCGCGCCGTGCTCGCCGGCGGCCGGCCCGATCGCGACGGATACGAGACCAGACCCAGCGAGTGAGCGTGCGTCAGGCCCGCCCGGCCGCCGTGGTCATGCGCACATCGAGCTTCATGCCGCCATTGCTGCGAAACGGCGCCCAGCGATCGACAACGTCGCGTTCGAGCGCATTACGCGTGGGCTCGTCAGCGTTCATCACCGTCTGCGCCATGGGCGTCGAGACGATGTATTGCCATAGAAAGTCCGGCGGGGCGGGCAGCTCGAGACGCGCTTGCGTGCTCTCGACCTTCACCTCATGAAGGCCGGCGTTTTGCAACAGCTGTCGCAATTCAGCGGTGTCGTGAAGCGAGAAGACCGCACGAGCGAATGCGGCCGGTTGCGGCCCGATGTGGCGATCGAGAGCTTCGATCATGATTGCGAACAGGTCGGGCGCCGGCCCTGGCACATTGGCGAGAAAGCGTCCCTCATTGGCTAGCACTCGGCGCATTTCGCGGAGCGCGGCGGCTTTGTCGGAAGCGAACTGCAGTCCCATCTGGCACAACACCACGTCGAAGGCGTCGTCGGGGAGCGGCATGGATTCGATGCTGGCCTCGCACCACTCGATGGCGGGCTCGGAAGGCGCATGCCTGCGCGCGGTCGCGAGCATGCCGGGATTGATGTCGAGCCCGGTTACGCTGCCAGTGGGAGAGACGCTTTTGGCCGCCGCACGCGCGACAACGCCGGTGCCGCACGCGGCGTCCAACACGCGTTCTCCCGGCTGCAAATGTGCAGCCGCCAGCAGGCTTTTGGCTGCTGGCTCTCCGATGACCGGCACGAAATAGCGTTCGTAATTGTCGCCGAGGGACGCGCCCAATTCAGAAACGTGCGTGTTCATTGTGTCTCCTTCGGTTTGATGGGTTGAACCGCAGGAGCGACTTTTGCGGCGGAGCGTCGTTCTATCGGCGCGCGCGGCACGCGCGCGTCCGCACGATCGCAAGGCCGATAGTCAAATGCCGCTCGTTCTCGACGCCTCCGGTCGAGCCGTGTCAGCCTAACGCCATGAGTCGCGCTGACAAGCGGAGGATGCGCGGAACTTCATCGGCGCCGAAGTTCCTCCCTCAGCGCGTGCGTCGGCGTCCTGCCTCGCGGTTACGCCCTGCAATCCATTGTTCCGCCGCAGGCATGCGTTCGCGGATGGTCTGCGCGCGCAGACGAATGGCGCCCGCAGCGGCTGCCACGGTGGGGCGCGCGCCTTCCGGGAAGTTCGACGCGTAGCGTTCGAGTTCGGCGGCGATGGCGGGGTCGGCGCTGCGCGCCGCGATCTGCGTGGGATATTCCAGGCGCTGCAGCGGATCGAGATACTGCTCGATGGCGCTGCGGTTGGCGACAAGGAAGTCCCAGGCGAGCCGGGGATGGGCGTCGGCGACGCTGCTGAGCACCTGGATGCGCAGCTGACGCGGGATCTCATCGCCCAATGTCAGCTGCAGCGTGCGCCGCGCCAGCGTTTCATCCTCGGCGGCAGCCAACTGGCGCCACAGGCGGCGCTGGTCGACGAAGTCGGTGGCGGCGCGCGCGCGGGCGAGCAGGGTTTCGTAGTCCTGCCTCGTGGCGTGGCGGGCGTAGACATTAAGGACCGCGGCGCGGATGGCCGCCGGCAACGCGTTCTCGCTGTCAGGGGCGCGCGCACGCCGGCGCGCTTCGGCGATGACGGCCTCATCGCCGAGCACGCCGAGGGCCGCGATCAATTCGGCGCGCATCTTGGCGAGGTTGGAGGATTCCTCGGCCTGCGGGGTCCAGCCGACGCGCTCAAGATGCGGCTGCAGCACGCGCCGGGCGTACGCCTTCACCCCCGCTTCGCTGGGGCGGCCGCGCGCATATTCGCCGAGCGCCACCATGGAGCTGGCCGTGTCCATCACGATCACAGGATCGGCGCCGGCCGGCAGCACGTCGACCAGTTCGAGGTAGTTCGTGAACGGCGCATCGCCGCTGCGGCCGAAGCTCCAGTAATCGAGCAGGAGGCCCAGCTGGTCACTCGGCTCCAGTGCCTGGAAACGTCGAGTAAGGACGCTGAAATTGCGGCTGTCGTAGAGCACGCGAAAGAAGCCGGTTTGACCGGCGTTGACGAGATAAGCCTCGCAGGCCGGGCCAACGTCGATGGTCGCGGAGGTTTGCGCCGGAAGAACCGCGCGATGCGGCTCGAATCCGAGCCGCCGCGCGACAACCGGGACTTCCCAAAGCTCTTCTGTGCGAGAGACGTCATCCATGGCGAACCGCCGCTGCGCAACGGTAAGCTCGGTGTTGCGCGGCGCCTGCACGCAGTTGGGGCCGCTGACGGTCAGCAGCGGAAAGCCGGGCTGGCGGGTGAAGCTGCGGGCGATTTCCAGCACCGGCTGGCCGGATGCGGCCTGGATGGCGCGCCACAGATCTTCGGTCTCGGCGTTGCCGTAGAGGCGCGCGTTGAGATAGTCGCGCACGCCCCGGCGGAAGTCCTCTTCGCCGACATAGGCTTCGAGCATGCGGATGACGGCGAGGCCCTTTTCGTAGGTGATGGTGTCGAAGGCGAGATTGGCTTCGTCGATTGTGTGGACCGTCTGCACGACCGGGTGCGTGCCTTCG
>CAZHWA010000250.1:0-4293 GCA_964536175.1 uncultured Terricaulis sp.
TATTCTTGTCTTTGCCAGTAATGACCCGGGTGACGATGTCGCTGTAGTGCTCGACGATAGCGAGGGTGTCGTCTTCGCTGGCGCCGTCAAGGATCAGGTATTCAAGCTTGGAATAGTTCTGCGCGCGCACTGAATCGAGCGTGCGCGCAATGGTTGCGCTCGCGTTGAGACAGGGTGTGACGAGTGTGATCGGCGGGTGGGTCAAGACGCGCGTTTGCCCAAAGCGCGATAGGCGCGCGCCGCAGCCAGATGATAGCGCGCGCGCGCATAGGCGTAGAGCGGCGAATGCTTGAGATCGCTGACCCCGGCGGCCAGGGCCACCGCCATGGCGTGCGCGGGCGTGCGATAATAGCGCGGCGCCGGGGCTGGCCCGCGCAGCAGGTTTTCGAGCACGGCGTGGCTGTGTCCATAGCCTTCCATCAAGCGCACCAGATTGGAAGAGCCGAAACGCGCTGGGTCGACATGGTGCTCAAGGCGCAGGCGCGGATTGTAGGCGGTGGCGCGGCCGATGCGGAAGGCGCTGTGCATCAAGAGCGAGTCCTCGCAAGAGGCGAAGCTTCCCGGCGCACGCCCCAGGGCGGCGGCGTTGGCGTTGGCGGCTACGAAAGCGGCGAAATCTTCCAGCACGGCGCGCGCGATGAAGGCGCCAGCGGCCGGAGGCTCCCAAACTTCCCACTTGGCCGAGATGCCTTTGAGCACAGTCTCGCCGGCGTCGCGAATGGCCAGATAGGGCAGAAACGGCGCGACCCCTTCGGGCACGTGCGTGCCGGTCGGCAGCATCAGCTTGCCGCCGAACGCGGCCACGTCGGGGTGTGCGGCGATAAAAGCCAGGCCCTCGGCGATGTAATCGGGCGCCAGAATGTTGTCGTCGTCCACGCATAACATCCAATCGCTCCGGGTCGCGGCAATGGCGCAAAGGCGAGCGTGAATAAGGCCGGGCGTTTCCTCGCGCACCAGGCGCGCCTCAATCCCGCGCGCCCCAAGCGGCGCGAGCAGATCTGCCTGCAGCGCCGGTGTCGAAGCGTTGTCCACCACAAGGACATCGAAGCCGAGGCGGCTTTGTTCTGCGATCGCCGTCAGCACGCGCGCAAACAGCGCAGGCTTGGGATTGTAGGTGCAGATGCAAATGCTGAGCACGCGCGGGGCCCGCCAACGGTTCGAAAGCTAGCGTGTAGCCGCCAATCCCCCGTGGCGGCAACCGGTCGGTGCGCCTTGACAGCAGACGCGGCCGGCGCCCATGCCCGAGGCGCAATGACGCTGCGGTTTTCCATCCTGACGCCGACGCTCAACCGTCGCAAACTGCTCGGCGAGGCCATTGCGAGTGTCGCGGCGCAGCGCTGGCCCGCAGTGCAGCACATCCTCGCCGACGGAGGCTCGAGCGACGGGACGCTCGAATGGTTGGCGGGGCAAAACTCCGTCGAGGTGCTGCCTGGCCCGGACGGGGGCATTTATGAAGGCCTGAACAGGGCCGCAGCTGCCGCGACTGGCGATGTCATCGGATGGCTCAACTCGGACGATCGCTACGCGCCAGGTGCGTTCGCGGCCGTGGCGGGCGCGTTCGCGCGGGATGCTTCGCTGCAAGCGGTGTGCGGCGCCGCAGAGATCGAAGGCGGAGGGGGGAGAAAGCGCCGCTTTGAGGGCCGCGATGTCGCCGATATCAGCCCCGGCGCCGTGCTGATCGGGCCGACCTTGCCGAACGCGTGGTTTTTCCGGCGCGAGGCGTTTTTCGCCATAGGGTCGTTTTCGACGGCGTTGCGTTTTGCCGCAGATGGAGACTTCATGATGCGCTTTGCACGCCTTGGCGCACCACACGCATATGTCGATGACTTGATCTACCGCTACCGGCGTCACGACGGCTCGGCAACCCTCGGGAGGAGCGCCCCGCAAGCTTTGAGAGAGGACATGCTTGCGCTGGCGCTGAAGTGGCAAGCCGACCCTTCGGCGCGCTCTGTTGCCCGCGCGCTGGAAGGACGGTGCCGGGCCGCGTTGGCGCTCAGGTCGCTGCGCCGCGGCGAGGTGTTCAACACTGCAGCTGTTCAGGCCGTACACATCCCCGTCATGCTCGCCGGCGTGCTCGACCTCGCGCGCCGACGCCTGGATCCAGCACTGCGACGCCGGAGAATAGGAAAGGCGTCAGCGTGACCTTGCGCTTTAGTTTTCCAGCGCGTTTTCGATAGGCAGGAATGGTCGCGCGAATACGATTTCGGGCAAGCGCGAGGGTCCAACGAGGGCGAAGGGTAGGGCGAACAGGAAGTATCGGACGCCAGACGCTGAGCGTGGGCGCCGCTGCGGTGAGCGTCTCCTCGCGAGGAGAAGGAGCTTTCAAACAATTGAGACCATAAGCGCCCGCATGCCCGCGCGCTGGCCTCGCCGCCGGGACCAGGCGCGCTGCAGCGACGGACGGCCATATTGGTCGTGAGCTTGCGCTGCGCCGGCTTGAGACCCCTCCGCCGGCGCTCTCACCTGACAGGTGAATCGGGGCCGGGACGTGCGGTCAGGGCCTCAGCGCAAGCGTGCCAATCAGCAGCAATGTGGTCAGGACGCCTCATATCGGCCGCCGATCCGAAGCGACGTCGGGTTGCGATTGCGCGACGCAGGAATTTTGTTCATGCATCGACCATGAGTTCTCTCAGCCCTGAAGATTTCACGAAGGATGAAGCCGTCCGTATCGGCTGTCGAGATCAAGAGGCGCGGGTGTCGGAGCGACTAGTGTTTCGTTTAGTGCTGATCGGCGCCGCCTACGAACTCCATCTCCTGCCGTTGCTTCGAGAAGATTTGTCGATCAGTTCGGTGCAGGCGGGAGCGCTCGCAGCCGAGTTGGAATTCGTTCGCTCCGTGGTCAACGACGACGCGTTGGGGGGCGCTGTGGATCGTGTCACTTCGATCCTCACTCTTGCCCATCGATCTAGAGACGAGATCACGTTCGAGTGGCCTTAAGGTGAGCGCGCAAATCCAAGCTTCAAGAGGACAGGTCACTCATTGGGATGCCGACGCAGTCGAGATTACGTTGGTCGCAGTGCTGCATTCGCAGGCCTTGCGCGAAGCCTCGGTCGAAGACGTCGCTGCAGAACTCCGAGGTCAGTGTGGGTCCACTGTATGGCCTGCGCGGCTTCCGTTTTGAAGCGAGGCCTCGCCGACGTCCGCTGTTGGGATTTTGCTCCCGGACACGGAGTCACTCACGCCGCGAAAGCACAACGCGGCGATTGCCTTCGCGCCGCGCCGCAAGCCCAAGACTGGAGCTCAACAGCTCGGTAAAGGCCTCAGGGTCCGCGGCGACATATCCGCCAACGCGCATCTGGCCGAGAGACGGATCGTCAAGCGCAAATTCCCATCCAGTCTGCCGCGAAACCTCGGCGATCGCTTCGTTCAGCGTCTCGCCATCGAACGCCAGCATGTTGTCGCGCCAGGCGAGACGGCGGGGAATGGCTTCTGCCGCGATGGGGATGAGTTCGGCGGCGCCGTCGGAGAGCACGATCTCTTCGTTGACAGAAGCGGTGACAGGTTGAGAACTGCGCCAAAGAAGACCGATGCGCTCGGGCGAGCCTGAGACCGATCCACGAAGCACCGTTGTGCGGACTTCGCCACCGGCGATGCGCACCACGAAGGATGTGCCGCGCACGGTGATGTTGCCCTCAGGCGTTTGCACGACGAACGTACGCGCGGGATCGTGCGCGACATCGAAGAGGGCGGAGCCGCGGGTGAGTTCGACGCGGCGTTCGCGGTCGCTAAGTGTGACGGACGCTTCGCCGGCGCCGGAGAGCGTGATGGTCGAGCCGTCGGCGAGGGTGATGGTACGCACCTCGGCCGGGGCCGTGGCGTAGTGTTCGTAAGGCGCCAAAGAAGGTGTCCGGGTGAACCAAACGCTCCAGCCGATCGCCAGCAGCGCGCAGGCGGCGACCGCGGCGGCGGGCAGAGACCAGCTTCGGCTTCTCGGCCGCGGCGCGGTGTCGTTGGCGGCAGCGCGGCCCTTCAAGTGCTGCAGCGATTGAACCCGTCCCCAGGTGCGCTCCAGCTTGGCGTAGGCTTTTGGATGATCTGGATCGGAATCGAGCCAGGCTTGGAAATCAAGGCGGTCGCGCTCTGTCGCATCGTGCGCCTTGATGCGGACGATCCAGCCGCTGGCTTCGCGCTCGGCTCGTGTCAGGGTTTGCCGGCTAGGCATTGTGTGTCGGAGCTTAAGTGTCGGGTTCGGCGAGGGCGAGCGCCATTTGAGCCAAGGCAGTCTCGATGTAGCGCTGGAGGGTGCGGCGCGAGACGCCAAGGCGCTGGGCGGCCTCGGGCTGGGTGAGCCCC
>CAZHWA010000251.1:0-4275 GCA_964536175.1 uncultured Terricaulis sp.
GGGCTTTCGCGGACCACTCAACCGCTATCGCAACTTCGAGCGCGACTGGGCCTACATGAACGCGATCGAGGACCGCGCCATCCACCAGCCGTCGCTGTTCATCGCCGGCGAACGGGATCTGGTGCTGCGCATGTTCGGCGGCGATGCCGAAGCGGCCGTCATGCGCATGCGCGAAAACGCCACTGATTTTCGCGGCGCACACGTGATCCCTGACATCGGGCACTGGACCCAGCAGGAGGCGCCCGACGAAACGACGGGTCTCCTGATCGATTGGCTTGCCACTGTATAGAGGAACCGGACGGTCTTTCCAGATTTGTCGGATGGCTCGTCCGTTGCCTTGTTGGCGTCAGATCGCCACATATTAGGCAAGAACTTCTTTGTTTGAAGGAGCCCAGCAATGCCGACGACACGCCTCGATTTGCCCGACAATACGCGGAAATCCATGGTGGCGCTCTTGAACGCGCGCCTGGCAGACGCGATCGATCTGCGTCTGGCGCTGAAGCAGGCGCACTGGAACGTGAAAGGCCCGAATTTCATTTCCCTGCACGAAATGTTCGACGAAATGCATGGGCGGATGATTACGTTCGTGGATGATATCGCCGAGCGGGCAGTCAGCTTGGGCGGGCAGGCGCTGGGCACCACCCAAAACGTCGCGCAAAGCTCCAAGCTTGACGCCTATCCGCCGGAGATCGTCGACGAACGCGCCCACATCGAGGCGCTGGCCGACCGCGTTGCAACTCTGGCCAAGCTGACCCGCCAGGCGATCGATGCGGCGGACGAAGCCGGCGACAAGGATACCGCCGACCTGTTCACCGGCGTTTCTAAACAGCTGGACATGGATTTGTGGTTCCTCGAAGCGCATTTGCATTGATCGGCCTCATTGCGCTTGCGGCGTGCGCGCCTGACGCGCCGCCGCCGGCCGAACCGGACCCGCCAGCTGGCGCGCCCGCGCCGGGCGCGACGCCGAATGATGTGGCCACACAACTCGGGCTGTCTTGGATCGCCTCCGAGAACGGTGCGCAACTGACGCTGCGGAGTTCGGATGGAAGCCCGCTTCTCTCTCTGGGCTGCGCTGACAGCGTAATGACCGCTGTCGTGCCCAGCTTCGAGGAAATCAGCAGCGAAGAGCGTTTCTCGCTCGGCGCTGACGATCAGGTGTTCATCCTCGTCGCCCAGCTGGGTCAAGAGAGTGGCGTACGGGCGGAAGGACAGCCGGCGCAGTATTTTCTCGACCGCCTGCCAGACGCCAACGCAATCCACGCAAATTACGGCGCGCAGAATTTCGGCCCGCACATTCCGCCAACGCCGGGTCAGGCCCGCGCGTTTGCCGCCGCCTGTCGACGTTAGAGTGTGCGCGCCATCTCGGTTATGACCTCGTAAGCGCTCATGACGTCCGCTTTCGTCGTCTCGAACTGGCCCACCTGAAAGCGGATCACGACCGCCCCGTCGAGTCGCGTGTGTGTGAGATAAATGCGCCCATTGGCGTTGATCGCCTCCAGCAAGCGCAAGTTCAACGCATCGATATCGCCAGCGCCGCGCGGAGCAAAGCGGAACGAAAACAGCGAGAAGGAGGGGGCGGACGCGATTTCGAAATCCGGCGTCGCCCGTAGCTTCTCGCATAATTCCCGCGACCAGACGATGTGGTCGCGGATCATGGCGCGCAGGCCATCGAGACCTTCGGCGCGAAGCAGAAACCACAGCTTCAGCGCGCGGAAGCGCCGCCCGAGCGTCAAGCTCCATTCGCTGTAATTGATCACGTGCTCGCGGCCCGGCGTGTGCAGGTAGTCAGGCCGGGCGGCGAGCGTGCGCACCAGCGCTGCGGGGTCGCGCACATAGAGCAGACTGCAGTCGAATTGCGCGCCCAGCCATTTGTGCGGATTGATCACCACGGCGTCGGCTTGTTCGACGCCGGCCCAGGCGCTGCGCAGTTCGGGGCAGATCATGGCCGCGCCGGCCCAGGCGGCGTCGACATGCAGAAACAGATCGAATTCGCGCGCCACCGCCGCGAGCTCGGCCACGGGATCGATCGCCCCGACGCCGGTGGCGCCGACATTGGCGACGATTCCGGCGGGCTTCATGCCGGCCGCCATGTCGGCGGCAATAAGATCGCGCAGCGCCGCCGCATCGGCGCCGCGGGTTGGGCCCTCGATCGGGATGGCGACGAGATTGTCTGCGCCGACGCCCGAGAACCAGACCGCGCGCGCGATCGAGGAATGGGCCTCGGCCGAGCAATAGATGCGCAGACGCGGGGCGCCGGAGAGGCCTTCGGCATTGCCGCGCCAGCCGAGCGCGCGCTCGCGCATGACCAGCACGGCGCAGAGCGTGGCGAGGGAAGCCGTATCGTGGATGGCGCCGCTGAATGCGTCGGGCAGGCCCAGTGCCTGGCGCATCCAATCGCAGACAACCGTCTCGAGTTCGGTGGCGGCCGGCGAGGTCTGCCACAGCATGCACTGCGCGCCGAGTGCGTTGACAAGGTGTTCGGCCACGACCGAAGCGGGCGCCGCGTTGCCGGGGAAGTAAGCGAAGAAGCGCGGATGCTGCCAGTGCGTCATGCCCGGCGGGACGATGCGTTCGAAATCGGCGAAGATGGCTTCGAACGGTTCGGCGGCTTCCGGCGGCGCGGACGGCAGCTGCGCGGCGATCGCGCCGGGTTCGATGTTCGGGCGCACCGGCAGCTCGCGCAGCCGCGCGCGATAGTCCGCGCCCCATTCGGCGGCTCTCACCGCCCATGCGCGAAAGTCGTTCATGTGCGCCTCGCGTTTTCGTGTCTCACCGCGACTAGAGCCGCGCGTCGAGGAAATCCAGCGCAACGAGCCAGTCTTCGCGGTGAATGCCGTGGCCTCCCGCGCGCATGAAGGTCAGCGGCGGCGGCTCGCCGAACAGGCTGAAAGCGGGCGCTGCGGCCGCGCGCATGGCGTTGGCGCCGATGGGATCGGACCAGCGGTCGCGGCTGGCGTCGCCGAGCAGCAGCGGGCGCGGCGCAATCAAACCGAGCAGCTGGTGCTGGTCCACGCTCGGCGTTCGCCGGCCGAAATCCGGCGCAAACCAGTGGGGATAGGTGCGGACGATGTGCGAAAGCGTTTCGCCTTCGAAGGCGCGCATCGGCGCGTCGCCGCCACGCCCCGATTGCAGCGCGACGATCGCGGCAAAGCGGTCGTCGAACGCGCCGGCGATCAGCGCGGCCTTGCCCTGCCGCGATTGGCCGAAGAGGGCGATGCGGCGCGCATCGAAGCGCGGATCGGCGGCGAGCGCGTCGTAGGCGCGCGAGGCGACCCAGGCCCAGGCCATCAAGGCGCCGGTGCGCGGCGGTGCAAAGCGCGCCAGCGCTGCGCGCGCGTGCGCTGCGCCATCGGGAACGACGTCGCCGGCGTACAGCATCGCAACGGCATAGCCGCGCGACGCGATCAGCTCGAACGGGGGGCCGTTGATGTGCGGACCGAACACGGCCTTGACGATGGGGTCGATCGCTGCGGTCCGGCAGAACCACTGGATGTAGCCGACCGGCGGTGCGATCGCGCGCGGGCGGCCGGGGAAAGCGGCGCGGTTGCCGCAAAAATCGAGCACGAGAAGAACCGGAGCGGGCGCGTCGCCTTGCGGGCGCACGATCGCGAGGTGAAAGCGCCCCGCCGGGCCGAGCTCGACGCGCCATTGTTCGACGCGCTCCAGTCCGCCTAGGTCTTCCGGCGCAATCGCTTCGCGGCGCGTTACGATCGGCGCGAGCGAGTGCGGCATCGGCCCATAGACTTCACGCTCGAACAGCGCGCGCAGTTCGGCGCGGCGGGCCTGCCAAGCATCGAGGTCCGTTATGGCGGCGCTGGCGTGCAGCAGCGGCGCCGGCGCGGTTGCGCGTGCATCCAAATCCACTGCGCGCCATGGACCGAACAGGTAAACCCACGCCGCCGCCAGCGCCGCGACGGCGATCAGCGCGGCGCCGATCCAAAGCCAGAGCGGCGCCGGCATTCTCAAGGCTGATCGCGTACTTCGACTTCGGGCCGGTCGTCGCCGGGGGAAATTTCGTCGTGCCAGCGGCCGCGTTCGTCTTCCCAGGAGATGCCCACGGTTTGACCTGGCCGCATCTGCTCCATCGCCGCGCGCCTGGCCGCGTTGTACGCCGCCTCGTGCGTCAGGAACGATTGCGATATCGTGTCGCCGAGTTTGAACGCCCAGCCATGGTCGTGCTGGATGATCGCGTAGACGATCTTGGGCATGGGGACTGGCTCCTGAAGAGAAAACTGCTGCTCAGGTGCAAAGGTTTCAAGGCTTGATCGGAGGAGC
>CAZHWA010000252.1:0-4255 GCA_964536175.1 uncultured Terricaulis sp.
GGGATGTGTACGCTCTATTCCACGCCCGTCAACGGTCGCCCCAGACCTCGCGGATGCGCTGGTCGCGCCCGCAGCGCCAGCGATAGAAACGGTACTGGACGGGGTTCTTGCGGTAATAATCCTGGTGATAATCTTCCGCGCGCCAGAACCGGCTCAGAGGACGGAGAGGGGTCTGCACGTCCCGGCCGAGGATATCTTGGACCTCGGCCAGGGATGCTTCGGCCTCGGGCCGCTGCTGCTCGCTGACGAAGATGGCGGGCGCATATGAGGGGCCGCGGTCGCAGAACTGTCCGCCGCCGTCGAGCGGATCGTGATGGCGCCAGAAGTGATTCAGGAGCTGGCGATAGCTGACGCGGCGCGGATCGTAGATGACGCGAACCGCTTCGATATGGCCCTCATGGTTCTCATAGGTAGGGTTGCGCAATTCGCCGCCGGTATAACCGGACACAGCTTCAATCACGCCGTCGAGATGCTCGAAGTCACTCTCCACGCACCAGAAGCAGCCGCCGGCGAACACCGCTTCGGCGCGAGCGCCGGCCGGCTGGGCCTCGCTGGGCTGGGCGCCGCAGGCGATCAGAGCCAAGCTCAGAAGAACGGCGGACAGCCAGCGCATCTCTAACCTCACTCCCGTCAGCATACGCTTCACACGCGGGCTCGGTTTCACTTGTAACGCAGCCCGACTTGAGATCGAAGCAGAAGCGATGAGCGACGCCGCCGCCCCTTCCCGCAAAAGCCCGTGGCGCTTTCTGCCGGTCGCGCTGATCGCGGCAGGCTTGGCCCTGGCGCTGGTGTTTCGCGTGCATGAGCTGGTGTCGCTGGACACGCTGCAGCAGCATGGAAACGCACTCGACCGGTTTGTGGCCGCCAATTTGGCGGCGGCGTTGGCGCTCTATCTGCTCATCTACATCGCCGCCGTGACGATCTCCCTGCCTGGCGCGAGCGTTCTCACCATAAGCGGCGGCTTCCTGTTCGGCGCCTGGATCGGCGGCGGCGCCGCATGGATCGGCGCCAGCATTGGCGCTACGCTGATCTTTCTTGCCGCGCGCACCGCGTTCGCCGATGCGCTGCGCGCGCGGGCCGGAAGCTGGCTGGAGAAGCTGCGCGAGGGCTTCCGCACCAACGCCTTCAGCTATCTCCTGGTGCTGCGCCTAACGCCTGTTGCGCCGTTCTTCATCGTCAATGTCGCGCCCGCCTTCTTCGACGTGAAGCTGCGCGATTATGTACTGGCGACGCTGCTCGGCATGATCCCGGGCGCGTTTGTGTATGCGGCCGTGGGGGCCGGACTGCGCACCGCTTTGGCGACCGGCGCGGCCGCCGATCCCGGCGATGCGGCGCGTGCGATTTTTTCGCAGCCGGCGGTGTACGGGCCGGTTCTTGCGCTCATCGCGCTTGCATTGATTCCCATCGCCGTGCGCGCACTCCGCCGCAGGCCCGAGGGCCAAGCGTGAGGGAGCTGGCGCCGGACCTTTGCATCATCGGCGCAGGCGCGGCGGGACTGTCCGTCGCCGCGGGCGCAGCCCAGCTTGGGCTTTCGGTCGTGCTGTTCGAGGCCGCTGAGATGGGCGGCGATTGTCTGAACTACGGCTGCGTTCCGTCGAAGGCGCTGATCGCGGCGGCTGCGCTCGTGCACAAGGCGCGCAACGGCGCGGCGATGGGATTGGATACAACCGGCGTTGCAGTGGACTGGTCCGCCGTGCGGGCGCACGTGAAGCGAGCCGTAACCGCGATTGCCCCGCACGACAGCCAGGAACGCTTCGAAGGACTAGGCCTCACGGTTATTCGCGAACACGCGCGCTTCGCCAATGCGCACACGGTAGTTTCAGACAGCACACGCGTTCGAGCCAAGCGCTTCGTCATCGCGACCGGTTCGCGGCCGGTGTTGCCGCCCATCGAAGGGCTGGCTGCGGCGGGAGCGCTGACGAATGAAACCGTTTTCGACATCGAACAGCTTCCGTCCAAGCTTCTCATCCTCGGGGGCGGCGCGATCGGCATCGAGTTGGGCCAAGCGTTTCGCCGCCTCGGCGCCGATGTCGTCATTGTCGAAGCCGCGCGCGCACTTGCCGCCTCGGACGCCGAAGCTCGCGACCTCGTGCTCGCGCGGCTGCATGCCGAAGGCGCAGAGGTGCTGGAGGGTTGGAAAGCTACGCACGCCGACAGGAGAGACGCCGGCGTTGAGCTCAGCATCGAAAAAGACGGTGCGACGCGCATCGTCGACGGCTCTCACCTGCTTGTCGCCGTGGGACGAACGCCGGCCCTGGAGGGCCTTGCGCTTGATGCCGGCGGCGTAAAGTCTGGTCGCAGTGGCGTCGAAACGTCGCCAACCTTGCGCAGCGTCAGCAATCCACGCGTTTGGGCGATCGGCGACGCGGCCGGGCGCGGACTCTTCACCCACCTGGCGGGATGGCATGCCAGCGTGTTCGTGCGCAACGTGCTGTTCAAGGCGCGGACGCGCGCGGATGCGTCAGCGATCCCGAGCGTCGTGTTCGCCGATCCCGAGCTGGCGCAAATCGGGTTGACCGAAGCGCAAGCACGCGAGCGACACGGCGACAAGATCAAGATCGCGCGTTGGAGTTTCCACGATAACGACCGCGCCCAAGCTGCAAACTACACACAAGGCTTCTGCAAGCTCGTCATAGGCAAGGGCGGGCGCATTCTCGGCGCCACCATCGCCGGTTCGGACGTCGGCGAGTTGCTGGCGCCGATTGCCCTGGCTATGGCAGAAAGGCTTTCCGTGCGGTCGCTCACCAATCCGGTGTTGCCCTACCCGACGCGGGCCGAGATCGTGAAGCGTGCGGCCGGCGCCCACTTCGCGCCGGCCTTGTTCTCGCCAGCAACGCGCGCGCTGGTCAATCTGCTGAAGCGAGTCCCGTAGTGCCTAAAGCACTTCCTGGACCCGCTCCTTGGGGCGCGCCAGCAAGGTCTTCTTCGGCGTCACAACAAAGGGCCGCTCCACCAACACGGGATGTTCGATCATGGCGTCGAGAATTTTCGCATCGCTCACGTCGCAATCGAGCAGGCCGAGCTCGTCGGCTTCCTTCTGCTTCGTACGAAGCGCCTGGCGCGGGGTGACGCCAGCGGCGGCGAACAGCTCTTTGAGCTGCTTCTTGGTCCAGCCCGTTTTCAGATACTCGACAATCTCGGGCTTGACGCCCGAAGCTTCGATCATCTCCAACACCTGGCGCGAGGTGGAGCATTTCGGGTTGTGATAAATGGTGATGGATTTGGCCATCTCTCCTCCTCCTCCTCCGCGTCAGCCCCAAGCCTCGGCGACGATGCGGCCGATTTCGGCGTGCGCGGCGTTGCGCGCGGCGGGTTCGCCCGTGCTGTGACTTAGATAGGCGGCAATGACGATGGGCGCGCCGCTCGGCGGCCAAGCTATGGCGACAGCGTTGGTTGCGTTGTTCGCCCCGCCGCCAGTGCCAGTCTTGTCGCCCACGGCCCACGTACTCGGCAGGCCGGCGCGCAGCCGCTCGCGGCCGGTGGGGCTTTTCACCATCCAGCCGATAAGCTTTTCACGGGAGGCTGCATTGAGCGGCGGCGACGCAATTTCGACTTGGCCGAGCAGGAAGCGCCGCATAGTGCGCGCCATCGCTTCCGGCGTCGTCGTATCGCGCTCATCGCCGGGCAGGTTTTCGTTGAGCTCGGGCTCGAGCCGATCGAGCCGCGTGATCGCATCCCCAGTGCTGCGCAGAAAGCGCGTGAACCCTGCTGGCCCCATGGCCGCGCCCTCCAGCAGCAGATTGGCGGCGGTATTGTCGCTGACAACGACGGCAGCTTCGCAGAGCTCTTCAACCGTCATCTCGCCCAAACCCAACGGACCCCTGCCGAAGCGCTCGCGCGTAACGGGCGCGTAGCTCAGCAAATCCTCCTCGCGATAAAGCACGCGGCTCTCGAGCAAGTCCGGCTGCAGTTCGGCCAAATTCAGCATCTGCGCCGCGAGCAACCATTTGAATGTCGAGCACATCGCGAAGCGCTCGTGCGCGCGGTGCGTGAGCCAAGCGTCGCTGCCCGTGTTCCAAGCCGCAACGCCCACGCGGCCGCCGATGCGCTGTTCGATTGCGGCGAACCGCGGATCGTTCGGCGTCAGCGCATAAGTCTCGCGTGCGTCCTGCCGGCCCGTCGGCGCACACGCGCCGAGCCCTAGCGCGCCCAGCAGCGTATCGCGGCGCGAAAGCATCAGTCCTTTGCGCGCTCGACGTAGGAGCCGTCTTCGGTCGAAACGACGATGCGCGTGCCCGCTTCGATGTGCGGCGGC
>CAZHWA010000253.1:0-4251 GCA_964536175.1 uncultured Terricaulis sp.
CTATCCGGCCATTCTTGAAGACGAGATCGTCGGCGAGGCGGCGCGCACGCTCTACAAAGATGCGCGCACCATGCTGGATCAACTTGTCGCCGAGAAGTGGGTGAAAGCCTCGGGGGTTGTCGGCTTCTGGCCCGCCAACCGCGACGGCGACGACATCGTGCTGTGGACCGATGAACACCGCACAAAGGAGCTGGCCCGCTTCTTCACGCTGCGTCAGCAAATGGACAAGGGCGAAGCCAGAACCAATTTCGCGCTGGCCGATTTTGTCGCGCCGCAAGCTGATTACATCGGCGGCTTCGCCGTCACCGCGGGCCTTGGCGAAGAGGGCGTTGTCATCCGCTTCAAACGCGCCAACGACGATTATTCCGCCATCGTCGCCCAGGCGCTGTGCGACCGGCTGGCCGAAGCGTTCGCCGAAGCGATGCACGCCAAGGTGCGCCGCGAGCTATGGGGGTACGCCAAGGACGAGGCGCTCAACAACGAAGAACTGATCGAGGAAAAGTATCGCGGCATTCGTCCTGCGCCCGGCTATCCGGCCCAGCCCGACCACACCGAAAAGCGCACGCTGTTCGATCTCCTGGACGCCACAGCGCGCACCGGCATCAATCTCACCGAAGGCTTTGCGATGACGCCGCCGTCCTCGGTCAGCGGGCTTTACTTTGCGCATCCGGATTCGGTGTATTTCGGCGTCGGCAAAATCGACCGCGATCAGGTCGAAGACTACGCCCGCCGCAAGGGCTGGGACCTGGCGACGGCTGAACGCTGGTTAGCGCCGATCCTGGCGTACGAGCCGGCGAAGCCGCGCTGAGTTGAGTTGGAGCGCGCGTAAGACAAGGCTCATCGACGCCATTCGTCCGCCCAAGCGCAACGCCTGTCGCAAAAGGCGTGGCGGGGCTGTCCCGCCTAGCCTAAGACCCAGCCCAAACCTTGGGGGTCCCGATGAAAAGACTGGCATCGTTCCTGGCCGCGGCCGTCCTGCTGGTGGCCTGTGCGACCTCGTCCGCGCCGCAAGCTGCGTCGGGCGGCGTGGACGTCGCGCCGCTGCAATACACGATGCGCACGCTCGACAACGGCCTGCGCGTCTATTCCATGCCCGATCCCAATACCGCGAACGTGTCGGTGCAGGTGTGGTACGATGTCGGCTCGGTGGACGATCCAGAAGGGCGCTCCGGCTTTGCGCACCTGTTCGAACACATCATGTTCCAGTCGACGCGCAACATGCCCAACGGCACGTTCGAGCAGCTGACGGAATATGTCGGCGGCTTCAACAACGCCTCCACCTACGACGATTTCACCAATTACTACGAGGTGGTGCCGGCCAATCACCTGCAGCGTCTGCTCTGGGCCGAAGCCGAGCGCATGGGCTCGCTGGTGGTCAACGAAGAGAGCTTCAATTCCGAACGCGATGTGGTGAAGGAAGAACTGCGCCAGCGCGTGCTCGCTTCGCCCTACGGGCGCCTGTTCTATTTCTATCTCAGCCAAGCCAACTTCTCGGTGCACCCTTACGGACGTCCTGGAATCGGTTCGATCGAGGATCTCGACGCGGCGACGGTTGAAGATGTGCGTGCCTTTCACGCCACCTATTATCGTCCTGACAATGCCGTGCTCGTGGTCGCCGGCAACTTCAATCCGGCGCAGCTGGACGCCTGGGTCGATGAATATTTCGGCGACATCGCCCGACCCGACCGGCCCATTCCGCGTAATTATCCGACCGAGCCGGCGCGGACCGCGCCGCGCGAATACACTGTGCACGCTCCGAACGTGCCGCTGCCGGCGGTGATGATCTCCTACCCCCAACCGGAATCGACGCACCCGGACATGCCCGCGCTCATGGTGCTCGACGCCATTCTGGCCAACGGGGAATCGTCGCGGCTCTATCAGTCGCTGGTCTATCAGCAGCAGGTCGCAACCAGCGTGTTCACCAACCTTGAGGCCAAGCAGGATCCGGGCGCCTACTCGGTGTTTGCGATCCTTTCGGCCGGCCAATCGGCCGAGGACGGTGTGAACAGCCTCTCCGCCGAGATCGCGCGTCTGCGCGACGGCCTCGTCACCCAGGCCGAACTCGATGAAGCCAAGAACGAGATCGTCACCCAGACGATCCAGGGGCGCGAAACCGCGTACGGTCGCGCCTTTGAACTGGCGGACGCTGTGATCCGCTATGGCGATGCGGCCTATGCGGACCGCCTGTTGGCCGCCATTCAGCGCACGACGGCCGCGGATGTGCAGCGCGTTGCGCGCTCGATCCTGAACGATCAGCGGCGCGTAGTTGTGCGCTATCTGCCGGAGCAGGAGGGCGCCACCGGCGACACGATCGAAACGTCGCCGACGATCCAGGCGCGCTCGCTCGACATTCCGGCGTCGGAAATCGAGATCGTGACGCTCGCGCCTGAGAGCCAGCGCGAACGCCCGCCCGAACCGGGGGCGCCGGTCAACGCGCGGATTCCGCAAACGGCGGAGCGCACGCTGGCAAACGGCATGCGCGTGATCGTGGCGCCAAACCGGACGCTGCCGCTGATCAGCGCCGATCTGCGCGTCGCCTCCGGCGGCTCGGCCGATCCGCAAGGCCGTGCGGGACTTGCCTCGATGACCGCCGATTTGCTGACGCGCGGCACCGCCACGCGCAGCGCAACCGAGATCGCCAGCGCCATCGAGTCGCTTGGGGCCAGCATCGGCGCCAGCTCCACGCCGGATTCCTCGGCCGTATCCATGCAGACCCGCTCGGACCGGGCCAACGACGCATTCACGGTGTTTGCCGACGTGGCGCGTAACCCTGCATTTGCTGAAGCAGAACTTGCGCGCGCCCGCCAGCAGGCGCTCGACGGCCTGCAGGTGGCGCTGAGCCAGCCGGGCTCCATCGCGGGTTTTGCCATGACGCGCGCGATCTATGGCGACGCGCCCTACGGGGGCGTGCCCTCGCCAGCCAGCCTGTCGGCAATCACCCCTGCCGATGCGACCAGCTTCCACCGCACCTACTGGCGACCCGACAACGCCGTGCTGGTCATCACCGGCGATGTCTCTGTCGAAACAGGCTTTGCACTCGCCGAACGCTATTTCGGCGATTGGGCCCGTCCCGCATCAGCCCTGCCGGCCCGGCCCGACGCCAGCGCCTCGGCGCCCGAAGCGCGCACGATCGTCGTCGACCTGCCGCAAACCGGCCAAGCAGCGGTCGCCATGGGGCTGCGCGGCATCGCGCGCACCGACGCCGACTACTTCCCGCTGCTGGTGGCCAACAATGTGCTGGGCGGCGGTTACGCCGCACGGCTCAACACGGAAATCCGCATTGAGCGCGGTCTCTCCTACGGGGCCTATTCCAGCATGCAGGCGCGCATGGCGCCTGGGCCGATCATCGCGTCGGCGCAGACGCGCAACGATGCAGCGGTGCAGGTGTACGAGCTGATCGCCGCCGAAATCGAGCGGATCGGCGATGAACTTGTGCCGCAAGCGGAATTGACGGCGCGCAAGGCCGTGTTGATCGGTTCATTCGGCCGCAGTGTCGAAACCACGGCGGGTTTGGCCGGTCAGATTTCGACCCTGGCGCTTTACGGCCTGCCGCCCGAGCGCCTGGGAACGTACGTTTCCGACGTCACGGCAGTGACGCCGGAACAGGCGCGCGCCGCCGCGGCCCGGTACTTCGACCCGGCCCGCGCCGATGTCGTGGTGGTGGGCGACGCCCAGCACTTCTACGATGGGCTTCGGCGCGTGCGGACGAACGCAGAGCGCATTCCGGTGACGGAACTCAATCTCGATAGCGAAACGCTGCGCTGACGGTGGATCGCGCGCCAGTGGCGTGACGCTGGCGCGCGACTCAGTTAACCCTAGGAGGCTTGAAGCCCTCGAATTTCCTCCGGGTCGTTTCGGCTGCGCTGGTGCTCAGCACGTTGTCGTTCGCGGCTGGCGTGGCGGGCGATCTATCGCTCGCGGATGGACCGCGCTCCGGCGTCCGTGTCGTGCTGCGCATCCCGCCAGAATTGCCGGCCGACACGGTGCGCGCGGCCCCCTTGCCGCCGATGGCGACGCCCGTGGCCGAGGCTCGGCCCTTGTTGCAGCCGGTCCGGTTCGAGCCGCCCCAGCTGCTTGAGCCTTTGGACGCGCCGCTGGTCGAGATGGCGTTCGCCGCTCGGCTAAAAGAAAATCCACATCCCGTGCTGAAGCACGAAAGCGTCCACGCTGCCTGAAAAGTGCGGCTTTGCCGCAACAGCGCCTTGAGGCGCGTGCAACAGCGTCAAAAAAGCGCCCCCTTCGCAGGGCTTT
>CAZHWA010000254.1:0-4236 GCA_964536175.1 uncultured Terricaulis sp.
CGCTAGAACGCGCAATGCAGCAAGCGCGAGTTTCCTGCGCGCCTTTTGCCTAATGACCAGCCCCACCGACAGCAGAGCGCCGGCGAACAGAAACAAGCCCTCGCCGACATCGCCGAGCACCAGGTAGATCAGCGCGGCGGCGACGATCAGCAGGAACATTGGCTCGCGCGCGGTCTCGATAACGATGCGCGGCAAGGTCCTTGCCCGGCTCTTCGGCAGCGCGTTCGGACCCCACGCTTTGAGCCGAGCTTCCGCTTCCGCCTGGCTCAATCCGGCGGGCTGTTCTGTGTCCAGTTCAGTCGTCAGCATATTGGCCAAGGTTAGACACGGCTTCCATTGCAGAGCGAGGCCACACCGACTGATATATCTCTCTCGAAAAAATCGACACCGGCAGATCTTCGACGCCCAAGTGCGGCCATTGGTTCTGGGCCGCCGCTGGTCCGCGCGGTCTGAGAGAACCCCTGCCCGGTTCCCAGGTCAGCATGCGTATGCGCCGGGGCGCCGCCGTTGACTTCGATCAACTTGCGGCGACGGCACTTGCCTCAGGCTGGACTGGCGCCATTTCCCGGAGTGGCGGCTGCGCGGAGAGGATCAATGGCTGGCACGTTGCCGCTGGTGCTGAACTTCGACGATGTCGGGCGCGACAGCATCGAGGCTGTAGGCGGGAAAAACGCTTCGCTCGGCGAACTGCGGCGCGAGCTTCGCCAAGCCGGCATCGTCGCACCGGGCGGCTTTGCCGCCACGGTCGCCGCCTATCATCTTTTCATCGACGCCAACGCGTTGAGGCCCGTCATCGCGCGGCACATCGCATCGCTCGCCGACGGCAGCACGACCTTGCCCGAAGCGGCCGGCGCCATCCGCGCCGCCATCTCCCGAGGCGAATGGCCCAAGCCGGCGGCCAACGCGATCTGTGCAGCTTACGAGGGGCTTTGCGCCGACGCCGGTTCCGACAATCTCGATGTCGCGGTGCGCTCCAGCGCCACTTACGAGGACTTGCCGGGCGCCAGCTTCGCCGGTCAGCACGACACGTTCTTGAACGTGCGCGGCAAGAGCGCCCTGCTCGACGCCTGCCGCGCCTGCTTCGCCTCCTTGTACACCGATCGCGCGGTGGCCTATCGGCAAGCCAAAGGATTCGATCACGCCAAGGCGGCGCTGTCGGTCGGCGTGCAGCGCATGGTTCGCGCCGATATTGGCGTGTCCGGCGTCATGTTCTCGATCGACACCGAAACCGGCTTTCCCAATGTCGCGGTGATCAACGCCACCTGGGGGCTGGGCGAAAGCTTGGTGCAGGGCGAGATCGATCCCGACGAATATCACGTCTTCAAACCTCTGCTGGATAAGCCCGCTTGCGCGCCCATCGTCGTCAAACGTCTCGGCTCGAAGGCGCACAAGCTGGTCTATTCCGAAGGCGGCGCCACGGCGCAACAGACCGTGCCTCCTGCCGAGCGTGAGCGCTTCACGCTCAACGACGATGAAGTCGTCACAATGGGCCGCTGGGCGCGCCAGATCGAAGCGCATTATGGCGGACCGATGGACATCGAGTGGGCCAAGGACGGCTTGAGCAACGAGCTGTTCGTTTTGCAGGCCCGGCCTGAGACCGTGCACAGCGATCGCGCGCCTGCAACGCTGCGCACATATCGCCTGCACGGCAAGGGCGCCAAGCTCGCGCGCGGTCTTGCCATCGGCGCCGGCGCCGCCACGGGAAAGATATGCATCCTGCGCACGCCGGACGACATCGCCCACTTCAAGGATGGCGCAGTGCTGGTGGCCGAGACCACCGACCCGGACTGGGTGCCGATTATGAAGCGCGCCGCGGCGATCGTGACCGATCACGGCGGGCGCACCTCGCACGCCGCCATCGTCAGCCGCGAGCTTGGCCTGCCCGCCATCGTCGGGGCCAAAGATGCGAGCCAGACGCTGCAGGAAGGCGCCGAAGTGACGGTCTCTTGCGCCGAAGGCGATCAAGGCTTCGTCTATGCCGGCGCGGCCGAGATCGAGATCGAAGAGGTCGCCTTGTCGGAGCTGGCTCCGACCGCAACCAAGATCATGCTCAACCTCGCCAATCCCGCCGCCGCCTACAAATGGTGGGCGCTGCCGGCAGACGGCGTCGGTCTGGCGCGCATGGAGTTCGTGGTCAGCAATCACGTCAAGGCTCACCCGATGGCGCTGCTGCAGTTCGATCGGCTGAGCGACGCGGCCGCGCGCACCGAGATCGCGGCGCTGACGCGCGGGTTCGCCGACAAGGCGGAGTATTTCGTCGACCGCCTGGCGCGGGGCCTGGCGCAGATCGCCTGCGTATTCCATCCAAAGCCCGTCATCGTGCGCACCAGCGACTTCAAGACCAATGAGTACGCACGCCTGGTCGGCGGCGCGGAGTTCGAGCCGGCCGAAGAGAACCCGATGCTCGGCTTGCGCGGCGCCTCGCGCTATTACTCGCCCCGCTATCGCGACGCGTTTGCGCTCGAATGCCGCGCGCTGAAGCGGCTGCGTGAAGCGTACGGCTTCGACAATGTCGTCGTCATGATCCCTTTCTGCCGCACGCTCGGCGAAGCCGATCGGGTGCTCGCGCTGATGCAGGAACACGGGCTGAAGGCCGGCGAAAACGGTCTGCAGCTCTATGTCATGTGCGAGATCCCCTCAAACGTGATCCTCGCTAAGGAATTCGCCGAGCGCTTTGACGGCTTCTCCATCGGCTCGAACGACCTCACCCAGCTCACGCTCGGCGTCGATCGCGATTGCGAAGATCTGGCCGAACTGTTCGACGAACAGGACCAGGCGGTGAAATGGATGATCGCCGAGGTGATCAAGGTTGCGCGCGAGACGGGCGCCAAGACCGGCCTGTGCGGCCAGGCGCCGAGCGATCACCCAGAGTTCGCCGACTTCCTGGTTGCGTGCGGCATCGACTCCATCTCCGTCACGCCGGACAGTTTCGCCGCGGTCAAGCGCGCGGTGACCGAAGCCGAGCAGCGCGGCGATGCGCAACCGCGCCAGCTTCGCTCTCATTCCGCCGGCGCCCGCCGACACAGCTGAACGCCTCCCCTCCTGCGGCTGCCGGCGCCCGCCGCGCGCCCGCTTGGAGGAAGCCGCGGTCATGCCCTAGGGTTCGAGGCGATGACAAACCGGAGGCGCAGCACGGTGGGCCAGGCACACGTATGCTGATCGCCATCGGACTTTGCGCGGTCGGTCTTGCCGCCCTCATCCTCGGCGCCGAACTCGTCGTGCGCGGCGGCGCCCAAGTCGCCTCACATCTCGGCGTCTCGCCGCTCACGGTAGGCATTACTGTGGTCGCCCTCGGCACCAGCGCGCCCGAACTTGCCGTCGGCGTCGATGCGGCTTTGCGCGGCGCCGGACCGCTCGCCGTCGGCAACATCGCCGGCACCAATTGCGTCAACATCCTCTTTATTCTCGGTCTTAGCGCGCTGATCGATCCGTTGGAGCTGCGCCGGCAGACGGTTCGTTTCGATCTGCCGATGATCGTCATCGCCTCGCTGATGCTGATGATCATGGCGATGGACGGGCTGTTGAGCCGGCTCGACGGCGCCATCATGGTCGGCGGGGCCGTCTTTTTCACGATTGCGATTTTGTATCTGGCGCGACGCGAAGGCCGCGCAGTGCAGGGCGAGTTCGCCGACGATCTGGTGCAGGGCTACGGCGTCCGGCCGTTCGATCGTTCGCAAGTTGTGCGCGCCGCCGTTAAACTCGCCATTGGCATCGCCATCATCGTGCTTGGCGCCGAGTGGCTGGTGGACGGCGGCGTCGCGCTGGCGCGGCTGTGGGGCGTGTCCGAAGCGTTTATCGGCCTCACCATCGTCGCTATCGGCACGTCCGCGCCCGAGCTGGTCACGGCCATCGTGTCGACCGTCCGCAAGGAACGCGACATCGCCGTCGGCAATCTGATCGGCTCAAGCGTCTACAACATCTTCGCCATTCTTGGCCTTACCGCGCTCGCGCCGGCGGCGGGCGTAGCGGTGACGCGCGACCTGATCCAAGTGGATATTCCGGTGATGGTCGCGGTCGGCTTTCTCTGCGTGCCGGTCTTTCTCAGCGGCAACCGCGTCACCCGGCTCGAAGGCGCGCTGTTCGTCGCCGCGTATTTCGCCTATTTGAGCTACCTGATCGTCGCTCGCACGTGACGCACGCGCGACCGTTGCGCATCGAGAAGGCGGCCTCTCGGCAAAGAAAATGGTGGGCGCGACAGGGATCGAACCTGTGACCCCTACGATGTCAACGTAGTGC
>CAZHWA010000255.1:0-4219 GCA_964536175.1 uncultured Terricaulis sp.
CGTGATCTCGCGCGGCCTTCACCGCCAGGAAGATTGAGTCCGTGCCGCCGCTTGTCATCGACCCTGCGGCGCCTTCCGGCGCGTTCAGCAGCCGGAGACCGATGGCGACGACCTCCCGCTCCATCTGCGCGAGTGATGGAAAGGCGGCCGGTCCAAGGCCGTTCTCGGCGGAGAACATCGCGTAGGCGGCCTTTTGGACCCGCTCCACTTCCTCGCCCGCGTTGAAGATGTAGAGGCCGGTGCGGCCGTCGCGCCATTTCACGTCGCCCTTGGCCATCTCCCGCATGCGGGCCTCGAGTTCGCTCCAGGCCGATCCGTGCTGCGGCAGCGATGACGACATTTCCGGCTCCCTTGAATTGCCGGAACCTCAAGCACGCCAAGCCAAGGGAAACAACCTTGCCTTCCCGCCGCCGGCGCCACCAGGACGCGAGTCCGGCTCCGTGACTCTCGTCACGGCGTTAAGCCGGGCGTGCGGCTACGTCTCGTCCTGGAGGAGAGAAGGATGTCCCGCTTTCGAGCCATAGCCCGTTCCGCCCGCCGCGGTGCAAGCGCCGTGGCCGTGTTTGGGCTCTGCATTGGGGCCTCGATGGCGTTGCCGCTGACGCTGGCGCTCGTCGGCTTCCATACATTGTGACGCTTGCTTAAGGTTGGCGCGCAGGGACGCTGCTGAGCGGGAGGGTAGGACATGATCAGGAGCTTGTGCGCGGCCGCCGTGTTCCTTGCGGGCGCGGCATTCGCCCCAGCGGCGGCTGAGACGCCACTGTTCTCCGAAAACTCCAACGTCGAACTCGTACTGGAAGGCCCGATCGGCACGGTGGTTCGGACGATGCGGCGGAGCACGGATCCGCATCCCGCCGCCGCCATCGTCAACGGCCAGCGCTACGACATCCAACTCTCGGCGCGCGGCCTGTCACGCCGTACTGGCGGCATCTGCACTTTCCCGCCGCTGCGCCTGCAGTTTCAACGCGAGCAAGTTCGCGGCACGTTTATGCGCGGCCAGAACCGGCTCAAGCTGGTGACGCGGTGTCGGGGCGGCAGCCGATACGAGCAGCTCACGGTGCTCGAGTTCTTAGCGTATCGGCTCTTCAACGAGATTACGCCAATGAGCTTCCGCGTTCGCCCCGCGATGGTGACGTATCGCGACGCGGGCGGCCGCCGCGAGGAGACGCAGTTCAACTTTCTGATCGAGGATGTCGACGACGTTGCCGAGCGCAACGGCCTTGTTGCGCTCGACGTGCTTTCGAACCAAGTGCGCTCGTCGGAACTGGACCCGGTTGCGGCGACACGCGTGGGCCTCTTTCAATTCATGATCGGCAACCTGGATTGGGATATGGTCGCAGGCCCTGCCGGCGAAGACTGTTGCCATAATGGAAAGCTGATGGCCGCGACGCAGGAAACGCGGACGGGTGTCGTCCCCATCCCGTACGATTTCGACTTTTCGGGCTTTGTCGACGCACCGTACGCATTGCCGCCGGAAGGCATCGACGTGCCCAACGTCCGCATTCGGCGCTATCGCGGGCTTTGCCGCCATAACGAATACGTGCCGGACGCGATCGCCCATTTCACATCGCGCCGCGATGCCCTGTACGCGGTTATTGATGGCGAGAGCCGGTTGCCCGAGCCGCGACGGCGCGCGGCGCGTCGCTACATCGAGGATTTCTTCAGCGTCCTGGACGATCCCAACAGGGTGCAGCGCGAACTCATAAATCGCTGCCGCAGCTGATTATTCCGCCATAGCGGGCGCGCACTGGCGGCCCTGAAGCGTCGCAACTGGGCCCGCGCCGCCATCGAGTTCGGCGATGCGCGCGAGATAGGCGCATGTCGACTCAGCGGTGCTCGCCTCGAGCGGGACGCGCTGCCCACGGTGCACCGTGGTCAGCTGGCCGTTCTCGATAATAAGGAACGCATGCGGGTCGGTGTGGCCGTTCGGAACGCCGATGTCGGCAATGATGACGCGCCCGGCAAAGCGCGGCAGCACCGTCGAGGCGCGCTTCGTGTGGCCTACGATGATGCGCGAAACGTTGTGGCGCGCGAGCAGCGCCTCGAGATGGGCCGCCTCGGCATCTTCTTCGTGCAGCGCCAACCCGCGGTACCACAGCGGACCGTCCTGGTTCGTGAGAATATCCGCGTAGGCTGGAACAGGGCGGCCGCGCAGCGCGGAGCTCACCGCGTCGTTCATGTCGTGGCGCGAAGCGTTGAGATAGCTGGGCCCAATGCCGGCGTGCAGAAACAGTGTGTCGTTAATTCGAATGACGGAGTCATGTTCGGCCACCCAGCGGCCGTAACGACCAGTCGACGCCCAGGCTAGGCGATGCTCGACATAACCGAGCGGATGCTCCTGCTCCCACTGCACGCGGAACGCGTCGTCGAACTCCGGCGTGCCTTCCGGCGGCGGATGGTTGCGCAAATGCTGCAGCGTGCGCCGGTAATACTCTTCGCGACGCCGCTCGGACTGGCGATCGGCGAACGCGGCGTATTCTCCCGGATGCACGTAGCGCAGATCGCCTTCGACGTTCATCGCCTCGTGATTGCCGATGAGAGCATGGACCCGGCCTCCCGCACGGCGCGCCTGCGGCTCAAGCCGCATCAGCAAGTCCATGATCATTCGGCTGTTGGGGCCGCGATCGGGAATGTCGCCAAGCTGCACGAGGTGAGCTTCGCCGCCGATCCACGCATTTTGAGCATCGATGAGGCCCGCCGTGCGCAGCATGTCGACGAACTTCTCGTAATCGCCTTCGAGGTCTCCGATGACGACGATGCGCGAGACGCCGTCCCACTCTGACTCGGCCTGGGCAGGCGCCGCGGCGGCCGCGGCGAAAAGCAAGCCGAAGAGCGCGGCGGCGAACGCCTTGACGAAGCGTCTCATGGGGCAGCCGGATAGCGGCTGAGCAAAGCGGCAGGCGCGTCCGCGCCTTCGTCAGCCACGATCAGCGCTCCGCCGAGCACTGCGACGCCCTCAGCCTGAACATGGTCCCCGCCAAGCGCGCGTGCGGCGAAAATCTCGCCGCGCGTAGAGATTTCGACGACCGCATTGTTGTTGGCGGACAACAGAATGACCCGTCCGGTCGACGCATCGAAATCGACTGAGGAGGGCCTGAATCGCCGCACGCCGGCAACGCGTGCGATCTCGGCCTCGGGGATGTTAACCCAAGGCGTCGCCGCCTCAGCGCCGATGCGCCAGATATGAAGCGATACGGTATCGCGCATGTTGCGAGCCTTGTTGCGCTTGCAGGCGAGAATGAGGCTTTCCTCGGCCGCCAGGAAGGCGAGCCCCTCGATCTCGCAAATGTCATCGAGGCCCGTATCGAACGTTTCGAACTCCACGCGAGACCGGTCGGCGCCCTCGCGGAAGCGAAGCAGCCGGCCCTTGCTGGTCACGAGCCAGAAGTCGCCTGCGGGGGTGATCGCCAGGCCTTCGAAGTCGCCCGTTTCAACGCTTTCGCCGACATTGAACGACTTGATGACGCTGCCGTGAGCGACATCGAGCTCATAGATCACGGCATGTTCGTCATCATGGGCGAACAAGCGACCGTCAGGGGAAACGGCCAAGCCCGAAATCTCGCGCAGTTGCGCCGGCAAACGCCACTGCAGATCCGGAGCGTCGGCAAACAGCGAGCCGGAGGCCTGCGCCTGCGCCGAAGTCGGCTGCTCGCAAGCGCAGAGTGCAAACGCCAGCGCCAAAGCGCGAACCAACAGCGAAGTCCGCATTTCGCATCACCCTTCCGGACCGAAATCCAACGACCGGTCCTGGTCGTCTGGAGGCGGCGGGAGCGGCGGCCCAACTCCCACGCCGATCGGCGCCCCTACGACCGTGAGTTCGGGCACGGGCGCCTGAGGCAAACCGAGATCGTAATCCTCCGGCCGTGGAAGGAGAAGTTCTCGGGGTGGCGTATTGCGTAACGCGGTTGGCATGAACCGCGCCCAAATCTCCGCCGGCAGCGACCCGCCTGTCACGCGGGCGGTCTCGCTGAAATTGTCGTTGCCGACCCAGACGCCGCCTACCATGCCCGGCGTGAAGCCGATGAACCAGGCGTCGCGATAGTCGTTGCCGGTGCCTGTCTTGCCGCCGATCTGGCGGCCTGTGATGCGCGCGCGCGTTCCCGTGCCAGCTTCGACGACGCGCTGCATCATATGGTTCATGTAGCGCAGCGGGCGTTCCTCGATCACACGCTCTCGCCGTGACGGCCGCCAACTCCACATCGTCTCATCGCTGTTGGCG
>CAZHWA010000256.1:0-4212 GCA_964536175.1 uncultured Terricaulis sp.
TGCCCCCAGGAAGCACGATCGGCATCTTGGGCGGCGGTCAACTCGGACGCATGCTGGCGGTCGCCGCCGCTCAGCTCGGCTTTGACGTCGCCATCTATAGCGACGAAGCAGACAGCCCCGCCGCACGCGTGGCGGCAAGAGCCGTCGTCGCCAACTATCTGGACCGGGGCGCCCTTGCGGACTTCGCACGCCACGTCGACGTGGTGACCAGCGAATTCGAAAATGTGCCTGCCGAGACGGCGGAGGCCCTTCGGGAAGCAGGCGCGCGCGTGGCGCCTGCTCCCGCCGCTCTTGCCATTGCCCAAGACCGCTTCGACGAAAAAAGCTTCTTCGCCTCGATGAACATCGCCACGCCGCCGTTCGCGGCGGTGTCGTCGCAGGAAGACCTCGATGCGGCGCTGACCGAGATCGGCCCGCCTGCTATTCTAAAGACACGACGGTTTGGCTACGACGGCCGCGGCCAGATTCGCATCGGTAGCGCCGAAGATGCAAAGGACGCCTACAGCAGGCTCGGCGCCCCGGGCATCCTCGAAGGCTTCTGCGCCTTCGAGCGCGAGGTGTCGATCATCGCGGCGCGCGGCTCGGGCGGCGCCGTCGCCTATTACGATCTTTGCGAAAACGAGCACGCAGGCGGCATCCTCTCGCGCACAACGCTACCCGCGCGGGTTGGGGAGAGCGTCAGCGAACAGGCCCGGTCTGCCGCCCAATCTGTACTTGAAGCCTTCGACTATGTGGGCGTGCTCACCATCGAGTTTTTCGTCATGCCGGACGGAACGCTCGTCGCCAATGAGATGGCGCCGCGCGTGCACAATTCCGGCCACTGGACCATCGAAGGCGCGCTCACCTCGCAGTTTGAGCAACACATTCGCGCGGTCGCCGGCTGGCCGTTGGGGCCGACGACGCGCATGGCCGATATCGAGATGCTCAATCTCATCGGCGCGGACGCCGCGCGCTGGGCAGAGCTTGCCGCCGATCCCACCGCGCGTCTGCACCTCTACGGCAAGCGCAATGCGCGCGCCGGCCGTAAAATGGGCCATGTGACGAAGCTGAAGCGCAGCTAGCTGCGCCCCGCCCTCATCGCAGCGCGTTGCTCACCCTGATCGCATCTGAACCGGCCGGCAGGCTCACCAGCGCGCCGTCTTCGCCCATGCGAATGCGCCCATCGAACGCCTGCGGCGCATCGCCGACATAGGCGGCATACAGGACGCGTCCCGGCGCGGGAGGCACGATGTGATAGAGGATGAGTTCGCGCGCGCCGGCAGCCTGCGCAGCACGCGCAGCGTCTGCCGGCGTCGTGTGATAGTCGGGAATGTCGGCGGCGATCTTGGCGAGTGCAGACTGACCGTTTGCGCGCGCCCGCGCGCCGAGTTGGGCGACCATCTCTTGGTTGAGCGCTTCGTGGATGAGCACATCCACACCCGAAGCCGCGGCGATGAAGCTGTCATTGTATGTGGTGTCGCCGCTGATGGCGACTGCGCGGTCCCGGTAGCGAACGACGAAGCCGAACGCATGGTCGACAGGCGCGTGCGTGACGGGCACGGCCATGATGCTGAGGTCGTCGTCCTCGAACACGATCTGCCCGCTCGGCGCTGGCGCAGCGATCTCTTCGGCTACGCCGCCGAAGCCCGCCGGATTGGCGACGCCAACGCCATGATGGGCGGTGCGGAAGCGGCTATCGATGCGATAGGCGCGGTTGAAGCCCTCTACCACCTCGCTCACGCCAACGGGTCCGGCGATCGGCAACGGTGTGTCGCGCCCGCCGCCGACCCAGGCCTGCAGCATCAGTTCACCGAGCCCGTCGATGTGATCGGAATGCAGATGGGTGAGATAAACGCGCTCGAGACGCTGCAGCGGAAAGCCCATACGCGCCAGCACGCGCATGCTGCCCGAGCCGGCGTCGAACACAAAGCCGCGTTCCCCGGCCAGAACAGCCAGGCAGGGACCCGCGCGCGCCGGATCGGGCATCGGCCCGCCCGTGCCGCACAGATAGATGTGCAGGCCATCGGGAAGCTCGGTCGAACGATCGACACCGACGTCTGCAACGGCGCGGTTGAATACGGCCTCGCCGATGCGGCGCTCAAACAGCATGAAGGCGCCGACCACGATGAGACCCAGCACAAGAACGCCGATGAGAACGCGAGCGAGCAGAGTCATGCGCGTTGTCAGCGCCCGTAGCGGAAGCGGGCGGCGACGCCGACGGCTTCCTGCACGCGCTCGGAAATCGGCTTCAGACGCGCTTTGAATTTCTCGAACTGCATCACGTTTTCTATGCGCGCATCGAGGAAGGCCCAGGTCTCGCTTTGATCGGCCGTGTTGTCGCTAAACCAGCGCGCATAGGTGCTGGCGAGCACGCCAGAGAGGATGGCGCGTTTGGAGTAGAAATTCTCGTCCGTGGATGTGTCGCCGAGGGCGCGCCAGATGCGGTCGGCCGTGCGCCAGAGGATGCGCGAAGCCTCCGGCGCGCGCAGCGGATTGGCGAGCGCGCGCGTCATGGCGCGGGCGGCGTCCTTGTACGGCGCCTGCGCTTCCAGCCGCAGCCGGACGGCGGCCGTTACCTTGTCGCGGATGCGCATGGAGGCGAGATCGAGCTCGTCCAGCCCTTCCAGCATGACCTGGTCGGCCCGGTCGGCGAAGGCGTCGAATAAATCGACCGCCCCGCGCGGGCAGGCCAGCGCCGCCTCCCCTTCGGAAAGCTGGACCTCCTCGCAGGCCGCCTTGAGGGCCGCATTGGTCCAGCCCAGCCGGGCGGCGTGGGCGGGAAAAGCCTCGAGGATCCGGGCGCGGAACCGGGCGGAGGGGGCGTCGGTCATGGCCGCACTCTAGCGCCCTTTGCGGCGGATTGGCTTGTTTTTCCCGGCTTCTCCGGGGTGACAGCGCGCCGCGGGTTTGCTATGTGCCGCGCCTTATCGCAGAAGCGGCTCCGGCGGCGCTCTAGAGCGCCGGGGCCGGTTTCGTGTTCAGAATTCGACGGGAGAAGTCACCTGGTACAGATTTTCGTCCGCGACAACAACGTCGACCAGGCGTTGAAGGCGCTCAAAAAGAAGATGCAGCGGGAAGGCACTTTCCGCGAGATGAAGCGCCGCAACCACTACGAAAAGCCGTCGGAAAAGCGCGCGCGCGAACGCGCCGAAGCCGTGCGCCGGGCCCGCAAACTCGCGCGCAAGCGCGCCCAGCGCGAAGGCCTGCTGCCGCGTCCGCCAAGCCGGCGGTAAGCGCCAGCTTTAGGACCAAACAGATGCGCCGCCCGTATGGGCGGCGTTTTTTGTTTCAATCAGCGCCGGCGAGGACGACCCATCCGGCGTCACGCTGAGCTTGTCGAAACGCGACGTCGCCAGGCCCCGCCTTCGACAGGCTCAGGCTGACGCTGGAGGGGCAGTCGCGCTGCGAAAAGCGGCGTCACGCTGAGCCTATCGGAGCTGAGGCTGACGCTCGTTGGCGGTGGCATTCGGTAAGGCGTCACGCTGAGCTTGTCGAAGCGCGCCGTCGCGCACGCCTGCCGGCGAGGACGCCGGCGCTCCAAGACTCTAGCCTGCCGCGACGCGCAGGATGAGTTCTGTCGCGTCGCGCAGGCGTTCGCGCTCGGCTGCAGAGAGCTTCGCCACGCGCTTGCGCAGCAGCGCGAGCCGGCGCCGGCGCGCTTTCTGGAAGAGCGCGCGACCTTCGGCTGTCGCCTCGATGCGCACGCCGCGGCGATCGGTGTAATCCGTCCGCTTGGCGAGGAGCCGCGCGCTTTCGAGATCGCTGACGAGCTTAGACATCGTGGCCGGCGTGACCTGCTCGGCCTGCGCCAGCGCCTTCAGGCTCTTCGGCCCACCGAACACCAGCACCGACAGCACCGAGAGCTTGGGCGCCGAAAGACCCGTCTCGTCGTCGGCGACGCGCACCGTGCGCAGCAGCCGGATCGCGGCGCTGTGCAAGCGATCCGCCACCTCCAACGCATCCGATTTGCTCATGCGCCGAATCTCGCTTGACTCTATTAGTTAGTCAAACTAATTATTTTGCCGGCTGTCCCGACGGACCGACGTTCGCTGGAGGATCGGATGAGTGACGCACCGCCCTTGCTGTCCGGCATCGCGCAGATCGCGCTGGCGAGCGCCGATCCGCCGAAGCTCGTCGCCTGGTACCGCGACGTCCTTGCCCTGCCGGTGCTGTTCGAAGCATCGGGCATGACTTTCTTCCAGTCCGGCGCGACGCGGCTGATGATCGGGCCGG
>CAZHWA010000257.1:0-4209 GCA_964536175.1 uncultured Terricaulis sp.
CCGGCTCGACATGCTGACTAGCGCGGCCACCTTGCTGCGGCTGGTCCGCCGCACGCCGATGACGGCCGGCCCGATCGTATCCACCACCCCAACGACCGTCTCAGAACACCCGTCCAGCGGCGCGCGCCGCCGCGGCGCCGAGACGAATGTGCGCTTGCGACCGAACATGAACCCAAAGGTAGGATGGCGCAGGTTCGGCGACAATTGGCCCTGAGACTCCCTAGCTCCCGAACGCGGCTTCGCCTAAATGCCGGCGATGGAATCTCCCCCCCAAAAACGCGTCAACGTCCTCGCCTGGCTGCGCAATTCCTTCCTCACCGGCGTGGCCGTGGTGCTGCCATTCGTCGTCACGGTGTGGCTGATCTGGCTGGTCGTCACCTTCATCGACACCCGTGTCGAGCCGTTGGTGCCCCCCGAACTCTCTATCCTGACCCGCTTTCCGGGCGGGGGCTTGCTCATCGCCGTGGCCGCACTGACGCTGGTTGGCGCGCTCGCCAGCAACTTCATCGGCCGCTGGAGCGTCAGCACAGCCGATCGCGTCATCGCCAATCTGCCCCTGGTGCGCACCATCTATGGCGGCGCCAAGCAGGTGTTCAAACAAGTCGCCGCGCCCGAGCGCACTTCGTTCAAGCAGGCCGTGCTGGTCGAGTTTCCGCTGCCCGGCTGCTACGCGATCGGCTTCATCACCAACGAGAACACCGAAGAAGTGGTCACCGACATCGGCAAGGAACTGATCGCCGTTTATGTACCGCAGGCGCCGATCCCGACGTCCGGCTTTCTGCTCTACCTGCCGCGCAGCGCCATGAAGCCGCTCTCCATCGGCCCCGACGAGGCGCTCAAGCGCGTTATCTCGCTCGGCATCATCCGCAAGGACAGCGAAGCAAGCGCCAAGTAGCGCGCAGGGCGAGATGAGCCGCTCTGTGGGGAAATAAGTGCGATCGCGGCCCAAGGCATTGGAGCGATCGCTCCCGAAAGCGCTTGAGCGGGCGTACGCAGACGGGGCTATGGGCGCCCGCTCAGACGATCTTGAACTCTTCGGGCTTCCAGTCCGGCTTGGGGTATTGCGGGTTCATCTCTTCCAGCGTGCCGCGCACGATCGAGGCCACCACCGCATTGCGCCGCCATTTCTTGTCGGCAGGCACGACGCGCCAGGGCGCGTGCGCGGTCGAGCAGCGCTCGAGCGCGATTTCGTAAGCGCGCTGAAAATCGTCCCAGGCTTTGCGGTCTTCGAGATCGCCGGGATTGAACTTCCAGTGCTTGGCCGGATCGTCCAGCCGCTCCTGCAGCCGCTCGCGCTGTTCCTGCTTCGAGATGTGCAGCATGAACTTCAAGACCGTGACGCCATTTTCCGTCAGGTGCCGTTCGAAGGCGTTGATCTGCGCGTAGCGCCGCTCGATCTCGCCGGCCGGCGCGCGCGTCCTGACGCGCGCCACCAGCACGTCCTCATAATGCGAGCGGTTGAATATACCGATCGTGCCTTTGCGCGGGGTTGCCCCGTGCACGCGCCAGAGAAAATCGTGCGCCAGTTCCAGTTCGCTGGGCCGCCCGAACCCTTTCACATTGACCCCGAGCGGCCCGCATGCGTTGAACACCCCGCGCACGGTGCCGTCCTTGCCGGAGGTGTCGATCCCCTGCAGCACCACCAGCAGCGCGCGCGTCCGCTCGGCGTAGAGACGATCCTGCAAGGCATCGATCGCCTCGGCGCACTCTTTCAGATGCGCCTTCGCCTCGCTTTTGTCGGCAAACAGATCCTCGCGCACCGTATCGCGCCCGCTGAGCTTTACCGGCGCGCCGGGCTCGATCCGCACCGCGGCATCGATGAGCTTCCAATCCGGTTTGCTCATTCGCGAAATCGCAAAATCGCGAAATCGCCAATGTGCATCAGAGCTTCTCCCTGTAGCGAGCGGATCATGCCACGCAGCCTCGCGATCTCGCGACTTGGCGATCTGGCGGTCTAGCCGCCTACCGCACTACGACGCGTAGTACTCGACCACCAGGTTCGGCTCCATCTGCACCGGATAGGGCACGTCCCCGAGCGTGGGCACGCGGATGTAGCGCGCCGTCATGCCCTTGGGATCGACTTCGATGTATTCCGGCGCGTCGCGTTCCTGGCTTTGCAGCGCTTCCAGCACCAGGGCCATGGACTTGGCCTTGTCGCGCAATTCGACCACATCGCCGGCCTTGCACAGGTAGGACGAAATCGTCACCCGCCGGCCGTTGACGCGCACGTGGCCGTGATTGACCAGCTGGCGCGCCGCAAACGGGGTGGGCGCGAACTTGGCGCGATACACCACCGCATCGAGCCGGCTTTCCAGAAGGCCGATCAGGTTCTCGGCGGTATTGCCCTTGCGCCGGGCCGCTTCCTCATAGGTGCGGCGAAACTGCTTTTCGGTGATGTTGCCGTAATAGAGCCTGAGCTTCTGCTTGGCCGCGAGCTGGAGGCCGAAGTCGCTGGTCTTGCCCTTGCGGCGCTGGCCGTGCTGGCCGGGTCCGTACTGGCGCTTGTTCACCGGCGATTTCGGACGGCCCCACAGGTTCTGCCCGAAGCGGCGATCGGATTTGTATTTGGCTTGGATGCGTTTGGTCATGGCGCGCGTGCGCTCTTTCTGTCCGTTGACGGGGCCCGGCGGCCGCCCAATGCGGCCGCGACTGCCCTGGCGGTTCACCCGTCGTCCAGCATGCCGCATTGGCCCCTTCGCATTGGGGCGGTGCGGAAAGCGGGGCTTCTAGGGGCAAGCGCCGGGGAAAGTCAAACCTGCCGGCACGCCGAGGGCCCGCAGCGCCATGATGGAAAGGCGGCGACCAGCCGCACGCTCACAAAGCCTTCGCCCCCATTGACAGAGAGCACTCTCTCATATAGAGCACTCTCCATTGGTGGAGGTTGATCATGCTGACCCGTACAATCCTGCTTTCTTTCGCGGCGGCGCTGCCGCTGCTTCTTGCCGCGCCGGCCGCGGCTCAAGAGACACAATGCCCCGCACTGCGCGAGAGCGTGGCATACGAGCATCGCGACGTGCGCGAGAACGGCCTCGTAGGCACATATTTCTCCAGCGCGACCCGGCCCGGCCCCGCTTTGCTCGTTCTCGGCGGCTCGGAAGGCGGCGTCGGCGGCAGCGCCGCGCTCGGGCGCGCCTTCGCGGCGCAAGGCTACACCGTGCTCGGCCTCGCTTATTTCCGCGCCGAGGGCCTGCCCGCGCACATGGAAGAAGTGCCGCTCGAATATTTCGACGCCGCCGTCGAATGGCTGGCCGGTCAACCGGAAGTCGATCCCGATCGCCTCGGCGTCTACGGCATCTCAAAAGGGGGAGAAGCGGCGTTGCTCGTCGCAAGCCGCAACGACCGCTTGCGCGCCGTTGCCGCTGGCGTGCCCTCGAACGTTGTTTGGCAGAACATCAACCGCACCGATTTCACACCGCGATCAAGCTGGACCGCAGCCGGCCAACCGCTGGAATATGCTCCTTACGATTTCACCAACGGCTTCACGTCGATTTTCGCGCTCTATAACGGCACGATCGAAAGCGGTGCGCCGGCCGCCGCGGAAATTCCCGTCGAGCGAATCAACGGACCGGTCCTTTTGATCTCAGGACGCGAGGACACGATCTGGCCCTCCTCGCGCATGTCCGACCTGGTCATGGCGCGCCTCGACGCCAACGATTTCGCCTTTCCCCATACCCACCTGGCGTTCGACGGCGCAGGCCACGCCGCAGGCGGCCCGCCTCTCGCACAAACCAACGAACAATTTCCCGACCGCATGGTAGGCGGGAGCGATGAGGGCAATCTCGCCGCACGGCGTGAAGGCTGGACCAATCTCGTTTGCTTCTTCGACCGAGCGCTCGCGCGCTAAAGAGCTGAACCCATGACGCTCGACCCAAGAGAAGCCGCCCACGCGCTCAGTGAAATCGAGAGCGCGAAGGAGAAATCCTCCGCGCTCCGCGGCTACGCCATTGCCGGCAATTACCTCATCGTCTGGGGCGCCGCCTGGATTGTCGGCGGGGGCGCAAGCGCGATTTCCGAAGATGCCGGGCGCATCGGCTGGACCGTCGCTGTCCTTGGCGGCGCCGCGGCGAGCGTTGTGCTTGGCCTGCGCGAACGGCGGACCGTAGGCGGCAGCAGGGCCTCCTTCGGCAAGGTGTTCGCGACCGTGGGGGTCGTAGTTGCGCTCTCAGCCGCGCTTTCGCTCGTGCTCGACGTCAGCAGCATGCGCGAAGG
>CAZHWA010000258.1:0-950 GCA_964536175.1 uncultured Terricaulis sp.
ACTGCACTTCGGTAGAACTCCAGAAAATGCGCGAACCCCCACCGAAGTTCGACTGCAAAGCCGCTCTGAATCAGGCTGATAATCGACGACGCCGTGAAGATGACACCGATAACGCCAGGATGACGTCGAAGTCTCTTCGGATGCCGTCGTCGCGTGCCATTTCCGGGCCTTCTTGCAAGCTTCATCCTATTGAATGTGTTGCCGCCACCAGCTTCACCACATCGCTCATGATGGCGGAGATCTTGTAGTCCTTCGGGGTGTAGATTGCGGCGACGCCCATTTGTTTGAGCGCGAGCGCGTCGGCGGGCGGGACGATGCCGCCGACGACGAGGGGGATGGTGTCGAGGCCTTCGGCGCGCATGAGGGCGACGACTTCGCGCACGAGATCGAGATGCGAGCCGGAGAGGATGGAAAGCCCGATGGCGTGCGCTTTCTTCTCTTTGGCCGCGGCGACGATCGCGGCGGGCGTGAGGCGGATGCCTTCGTAGATGACGTTCATGCCGACGGCGCGGCCGCGGGCGGCGATCTGCTCGGCGCCGTTGGAATGGCCGTCGAGGCCGGGCTTGCCGACGAGCACGGTGAGCTGGCGGCCAAGCTTTTCTGAGAGCGCGGCGACGTCGCGTTTCACTTGCTCGACGTCCTCGCCCACGCTTTCGATCACCAGCGCAACGCCGGTCGGGCCGCGATATTCGCCATAGACGCGCCGCAGCGCATCCGCCCACTCGCCGGTGGTGACGCCGGCTTTGGCGGCGGCGAGGCTGGCCGGCATGATGTTTGTGTCGGCCCGCGCATCGGCTTCGAGCTGCGCGAGCGCGGCTGCAACGGCGCCGGCGTCGCGCGCGGTGCGCCAGGCTTTGAGTCGCGCGATCTGTTCGCTTTCGACGGTGTGATCGACGGTCTGGATGTTCTTTTCGCCGGCTTCGAGCGGGGATGGATCGGCCTCGGTGAAG
>CAZHWA010000258.1:960-4203 GCA_964536175.1 uncultured Terricaulis sp.
CGCCGACGACCTTCACCTCGCCGCGCTCGATGGCTTCGGTGCGCAAGCGATTGGAGTCGACCAGCGCAGCCTTCATGTATGCGAGCGCTTGCGCAGCCCCGCCCATGCGTTCGATCTTCGCCAGTTCGGCGCGTGCGCCGGCGATGAGTTCGGCCACCTTCGCTTGCATGACCTTCGAGCCATCGAAGATGTCTTCGTATTCCAGGAGGTCGGTTTCGTAGGCGAGGATTTGTTGCATGCGCAGCGACCATTGCTGGTCCCACGGGCGCGGCAGGCCGAGCGCTTCGTTCCAGGCCGGCAGCTGCACCGCGCGCGCGCGCGCGTTTTTGGAGAGCGTGACGGCGAGCGTTTCGAGAAGGATGCGATAGACGTTGTTCTCCGCCTGCTGCTCAGTGAGGCCGAGCGAATTGACTTGTACGCCGTAACGGAAGCGCCGCGCTTTTTCGTCGGCGACGCCGTAGCGCTCGCGCCCGATCTCGTCCCAGAGCGCCGCGAACGCGCGCATCTTGGCTGTTTCGGTGATGAACCTGAGGCCTGCGTTCACGAAAAAGGAGATGCGGGAGAAGACAAGGGTCATCTCTTGGACCGCCGGCGTCTCGCCGGCGGGGGACCGCGAAGTATCTGCGTGCGTTGGTATTGCGAGCGCTGCGGCCGCCGGCGAGGACGCCGGCGGTCCAAGACGCGCCTTCACCTCATCCAGCACTGCAATCGCCGCGGCGAGGGAGAACGCCAGCTCCTGCTCGGGCGTGGCGCCGGCTTCCTGCAAATGATAGCTGCACACGTTCATCGGATTCCATTTGGGAATCGCGTCAATGCTCCAGGCGATGGTGTCGGCGGTGAGTTTGAGCGAGGGCGCGGGCGGGAAGATGTACGTCCCGCGCGAGAGATACTCTTTCAGGATGTCGTTCTGCGTGGTGCCGGTGAGCTTGTTGGGATCGGCGCCTTGTTCTTGCGCGAGCGCCACATAGAGCGCCAGCAGCCAGGCTGCCGGCGCATTGATCGTCATCGACGTGTTCATGCGTTCGAGCGGGATGCCCTCGAACAGCGCGCGCATGTCTCCGAGATGGCCGATCGGCACGCCGACCTTGCCGACTTCGCCGCGGGCGAGTTCGTGATCGCTGTCGTAACCGGTCTGCGTTGGCAGATCGAACGCGACGGAAAGCCCTGTCTGTCCGCGCGCGAGATTGGCTCGGTAGAGCCTGTTGGACTCAGCCGGCGTCGAGTGTCCGGCGTAGGTGCGGAAAATCCACGGCGGGTCGGGGGTATGCCAGAGGGAGTCGACCATAATTAGATACTGAGGCGGCGCTTGCTGCAGTGCAATGTCTCGCCGTTAGGGAGAAACGGAGCGTAGGCGAACCACCGAGCGCAAACTGCGCATCAGCGGCCGCTCAAACCAGAGGTAGGCGGCGATGGCGACCGCGACTGAGCCGACAGCGCAGACCGGTGCGCGAATCCACAGCGAGGCATCGGCGAAGAACCAGAGAAAAGCGGAAACGACAAAGCCATGCGTCAGGTATAGCGAATACGACGCATCGCCGAGCAACAGGCCGAATCTGGACTTCGCAACGCGCCCGCCAGCCTCCAGGCACAGCGCGCCAGCGACGATCAGGAAGGCGGGTATGCCCCAATCGATCACCCGCACGCCCGAGGCGGGCAACACCCCGATTTGCAGCGCTGCGAAGACGGCAAACCCTGCGATGAGTGAGGTCGCGCCCAATGCTGCACGAGGCATGAGCCCTGCGCGCCATGCTGTGGCCAGACCGATGCCCGCAGCGAACTCCAGCAGAAGCGGGCTTGTGTAGGCGCGTGCGACAGGATGCGTAGGCGCGAGCACCAGGCCGATCGCGCTCAGAAGCAAAAGCAACCCTGCCAAAGTCTTCAGCCGGTTCGACGACGGCAGAAACATCAGCGCGAGCGTGCAGAGAGTGTAGAAGAACATCTCATACTCGAGTGTCCAGCCTTGCCAGAGCACAGGGGCCGCGCCCGTTTGGCTCTCATGCGGGATGAATGCGAGTGATAGCAGCGTGTTCTCGACGCTCGCGTCCATGTAGTGGAAAAAGTTGGGTGCGATCCACGCGATGGCGACCGCCGCTGTGGTCGCCAGCCAGTAGATCGGTACGATGCGGACGAGACGGCGAAAGGCGAAGACGTCGGGGCGCGCCTCATCGCCGAGCATCAGGGAGGCCATGATGAAGCCGCTGATGATGAAGAAGATGTCGACGCCGGCAGCGCCGATGCCGAACTTGTGAGTGCTGGACTCGAGCGTGTGGAAGAACACGACCGCGAGCGCGGCCACGCCACGCAAGTACTGAATCGACCAGATCCGCTTCATCGCTTCCCGCCCACGACCTGGATCAATGTGGCCGTTGGGAGCAGTCAAAGCAAAAGGCTACGCCTGCACGGGGCGTGAATCTGCATCCTGGCGGGCGGGTCCGTGGGCGACGTGCGTCGTTCGACAGCTGCTGTGCTGCCGCGCCACCGATCGGCATCACCCTGCAGCGCAGCATGAACACCGTTCGGCGGCGCGAGGGACCCCGTTATCTCGCCCGGCGCACGAGGCCGAGCAGTAGCAAAAGCACAATTGCGCCAATGGTAGCGTAGACAATTGACGTGATCAGCGGATTGCCGAGGCTGAACCCGAGACCCAGCGTCGGCAGAAGCCAGCCGGCGAGAAAGGCGCCGACGACGCCGACAATCATATTGCCGATAAGGCCGAGGCCGTAGCCCTTAACGATTACGCCTGCGAGCCAGCCGGCGATCAGGCCGACCAGCAACAGTATGATGAGCGATTGCAGGTCCATGAGAGGCGCCTCCATGCTTCAGGCGAGGCCGATGCGGCATCGCGGCCACCACCTGTAGCAGGAGTCTTGTGCGGCCGGGGGTCATTACGCTTTGCGGGCGCACGAATCTGGTTTGCGCACCGCGCCTGCTGTTTTCGTTGACCCGGAACGGAATGCTGGCATTGTGCATTGCAGCATAATTCCGAGGGCGTCATGGGCCAAGCCAACCTGAAGTCTGTAAAGGACATCTACGACATCGGCGAAATTCCGCCCCCACACCACGTGCCGAAGCAAATGTGGGCGTGGGCGATAAGAAAAGAGCGTCACGGCCGGCCGTTGAAAGCGATGCAGCTCGAACAAGTGCCGGTGCCGCAGGTCGTCGAGGACGAAGCGCTCGTTCTCGTGACGGCGGCGGGCGTCAACTACAATGGCATTTGGGCCGCGCTGGGCGAGCCGGTCAGCG
>CAZHWA010000259.1:0-4180 GCA_964536175.1 uncultured Terricaulis sp.
GCATCGGCCGCTCGACGCTCTATCGCAAGCTGCGCGAATACGGGCTGGAAGAGAAAGCGGCGGCGCAGGGGTGACTTAATGCAGCGCGAGCGCCCTGGTCGGCTCTCTATGCCGGCGAGGGCGCCGGCAGTCCGACCTAGTCCTGCGGCCGCTGGCGCTTTCGCCATCCCAGCGGCTTCTTGGTCGTAAGCCCCTTGCGCTTCTTGCCGCGCGCCTTGGCGGCGATCTCTTTGAGTTTCACAGTCTGCAAGTTGGAGAGCGCTTCTTCCTTGCGGCCTTTGCTGAGGTCGTGGAAGGCGGAGCCGTATTTCTCCAGCCGCTGATCGACCTCGGTGAGAAACTCCGTCTCCCATTGCGAATAATCGACCGCGCCTTCGCCGGGTTTGATTTCGCCGGTTTCAGGATCGATGGTTTCTGGCGATGTGCTCTTGGCGGCGAGCTTGCGGATGATCCGCAGCGCCTTGCGCGTCTTCTTGGGATCGACGTCCCGCCCCATGCGGCGACGTTAGCGTTCTCAGTGATCCCGGCCAAGCTGCGAAGCGGCGCAGAGCCGGGACCCAGGGGACGTAGAGCTGCGCGGCTGCTCTGGGTCGCGGGTCGCGCTGCGCGCGCCCGGGGATGGCTCAGCGCGGCGGGTCAGATCTCACCCAACGCGTGCAGATAGAGATCGCGCACCTGTTCCTGTTCTTCGCGTTCCTGGCGGTCCTGTTTTCGTAACCGGATGACTTGGCGGAGCACCTTGGTGTCGAAGCCCATGGCTTTGGCTTCGGCGTAGCTTTCTTTCACGTCGTCGGCGATGCCCTTCTTCTCTTCTTCCAGCTTCTCGATGCGCGCGACCAGCTGGCGTAGTTTTTCCTGCGCAGTCTGCGTCAGCGATTGTGCCGCGACCGTATCCGTCCCACCAAAATCCGGCATGGCCCTAAACCCCGTTTCGAGAATCGAATCGTCGAGGAAGGCTAAGCTTCGGCGGCGACGCTCGCCATCTCGTTGACACGCCGAATCGCGGCAGTCACCAAGTCTGTGCGCAGCCGGTGCGGCATGTGCCCGGTGTCCGGTGCAATTACCAGTTCGGCCGCAGGCAGCACCGCCGCCAGCGCGCGGGCATGACGCTTGGGGGAAACGATTTTGTCTTTTTCCGCCGTGACGATGACCGCCGGTGTGAATAAATCCCCGTAGCGGGGGGCCTGGGCAGTAAACTCGGCTTTCGTTGCGCACACATCCTTCGCGTTGGCCTTGAACGCGCGCGGCCGGAAAACGAGCCCGAGCCCGGATTCTTCCGCGTAGCTCACAGGCGTTGCGGCGGGCCAGAAATTGTTGGCGACGCTTGCATGCGCCATCAGTGGTGCGAGCCACGGCGCCACAAGCCCACAGAACAGGTCGCCGAGCAACGGTGTCGCGGAAAGGCGCGCCCACCACGCCGGCTTTCCTGGATAGGGGTTGCAGGCAGGGGCTAGGAGCACGAGGCCGCGCACGCGCCTCGGATGATCGAGCGCAAGCCGCAAGGCAACCGCGGCGCCGAGCGAGTGGCCGACGACGATTGCAGATTCCGCGCCCGTCTCATCCAGCACGCGCGCTGCATAATGGGCTTGCGCGGCCAACTTGTGCGCCTCGCGTGCCGGGCGCGTCGAGTGACCTAGGCCAGGACGGTCATAGGCGATTACCCGATGCGAAAGTGAAACCGCGTCTGCGAGCGGTCCCCACAGTTCGAGATGATTGGAGCTGGCGCCGTGGATGAGCAAGACGGGCGAGGCGGCTTCACTTCCGGTTTCGCGTATGTGCAGTCGGGCGCCTTGCGCCTCGATGAAGCGACCCTGCGGCGGCCACTTGGATTCAGCCCACCGGACGTAGCGGCGCGCGTTCAAGGTTAGCGCTACAACCGCCGCCGCAAGTGCCGCGGCTGCGAACCAGAGAATCATGCCTCGCGGCCGTCGACACGCGGTTCGAGCCGGCGCACGCCCTGCTGCGCCACGTCATAATGCGGGTGTATCGCAAGCGCGGCGCGATAGGCTTCCAGCGCCGCGCGCTGCTGGCCGAGTTCTTCGTAGATAATGCCCAACGCCGCCAGCGCCGCGAAGTGGCGTGGCTCGCGCTTCAGCGTCTCCTGGATCGCCGCGATGGCGCCCCGATAGTCATCGGCAGCGTAGGCGAGGTTGGCGCGCCGATTCCAGGGCTCGGCATATTCGGGTGCAAGATCGCTGGCCTGATCGAGGAAGCGCTCGGCCAGACCGGCATCGCCTTCGGTTTCCGCCGCGGCGGCGCGTTCGAGCAACACGTTTACGGTCGGCGAGCCGCTGTCCGACCAGCGCAGCCAGATCTGTTGTTCGATCGCCGCCGCTGCTTCCGCGTCCGGCGCCTGCTCGAGCTGAACGAAGAGCGCATCGAGTTGCGGATCGACGCGCGATGGCGCGCGCTCGTTCGCCCCGCAAGCGGCGAGCGTCAGGGCGGCTGCGAGAGCGAAAGCGAAACGACGCATGCGATCTTTGAATCGCGCCGATCTTAACTGAAACCACGGAAGTCGGCGAGAGCCAGGGCGCCTGTGGGCTCGAATTGCGGCCTAATTCAGCCCTGTTTGGCCTTATAGCGCGGGTCGACCTTATTGATCACATAGACCCGGCCCTTACGGCGCACGACCCGGCATGCCCGATGGCGGGCTTTCAGCGATTTGAGGGACGACTTGACTTTCATGGCCGTGATTTCCGGGAAATTCGAAGGCGGGTACCTAAGGGGGAGGGCCGGGCATGTCAATTGCGGGGAAACGTTGCTGCGGCGCCCGGTGCGCCCTAGAGGCGTTCCGGGGCTATGGATGAAGGGATCGGGATGGCGCGTGCTCTAGTGCTGGCGGCGGCGATGTGGCTGGCCATCGCCTGCGGACCGACTGCGGGAACCGCTCAGCCGCTGCCCGATCCGCCGACCTTCGCGTCCTCGGGAAATGCCGAGTTTGACGCTTGGCGCGACGATTTCGCCCGGCGCGCGGTCGCGCGAGGGCGCGACCCCGCCGTGCTCGGGCGGCTGTTGAGCGGGGTAAGCCCCGATGCCCGCGTGATCGACCTCGACCGGCGCCAACCGGAATTCGTATCGCCGGTATGGGACTATGTGACCAATCGCGTGACCGAGCGACGCATCAATGACGGGCGTGCGCTGAAGGCCGCCATTGGACCGACATTATCCGCCGTCGAGGAGCGCTATGGCGTGCCAAGCGGCATTCTTCTTGGCATCTGGGGTCTGGAGAGCAATTACGGTGAAGCGGACCTGCCGTATCGGGCCGCCGAGGCGCTGGCGACGCTGGCGTGGGAGGGCCGGCGCCGCTCCCAGTTCGAAGGCTATCTCTTCGCACTGCTGGAAATGGTCGAGCGCGGCCTCGCCGGCCAGGAAGAATTGCGCTCGTCCTGGGCCGGCGCTCTTGGGCAGCCGCAATTCATGCCGGATGTGTATCTCACCACGGCGGTGGATTGGGATGGCGACGGACGGCGGGACATCTGGAACAACCGCGGCGACGTCGCCGCATCGATCGCGCATTACTTGCAGGATCGCGGCTGGCAGCGTGGCCAACCGGTGTTTGACGAAGTGCGCTTGCCGGATGGCTTTGACTACAGCCTCGCCGATGGCGTGGCGCGGCCAATCGCCGAGTGGATCGAGCGCGGCGTGCAACGAATCGACGGCGGCGATTTCCGCAGTAGCGAACGCTCACTGCAGTCGCAGCTCTTTCTACCGGCCGGGGCGGAAGGTCCAGCGCTCCTGCTCTATCCCAACTTCTCGGTGATCCGCCGCTACAACAACTCGGATCGCTACGCCCTTGTCGTTGCGCTGCTGGCGCGCGCCATGGATGGGCGGAGCTCGACGCTCGTGCGCGGCTGGCCGAGACACGCCGGCTCGCTCAATCGCACGGAGATCGTCGAACTGCAGATGCTGTTGAACGGGCTCGGCTACGAATCCGGCGAGCCCGACGGTTTATTTGGCTCCAACACGCGTCGCGCTGTCAGCCGGTTCCAGGCCGATAATGACTTGGCCGCGGACGGCTGGCCGACGGCGAACCTGTTACAGCGTGTGCGCGCCAAGGCCGGGGTGGCGCCCGAACCACAGCGCGAACCGCGCGGGCTCGGCCAGAGCGGAGTCCGCGAGCTGCAACGGCTGCTCAATCGGCTGGGCTACAACGCCGGTCCGGCGGACGGCGAGATTGGAT
>CAZHWA010000260.1:0-4158 GCA_964536175.1 uncultured Terricaulis sp.
CACCGCAGCGCGAGCCTTGGCCGCAAGGCTTCTCAGACTCGCGATGCGCGCCCTTCCGATCGTTCCCGCCGCCATGGTCGCGGCGCTCGGCCTGACGGCTGCGCCCATGCCTGCGTCCGCAGACTCGCCGGTGACGATCGAAGGAGGCGACGCAGACATGCGCGATGCGATCGCCGACCTGTTAGCCGACCGTGACCGACCGGCCAGTCTGTTCGACGCCGAGCGCATCTCCGAAGAAGCTGCCACGCGCGCGACGATCTGGCTGCGCTCTGAAGGCTATTACAGCGCCGTGGTTACGCCGGAGGCTCGCGATGAACCGCCGCAGGCGCGCATTCTGATCGAACCCGGCGCGCGTTTCAGCTTCGAGTCGCCGCACATCGACTACGCCGGCGCCGCCCCCGATGCGGAAACTGCGCGCGCGGTCGAGCAGGCGATCGGAGCGGTGCAGCTGGACGCTTCGGCGCGGGCCGAGGTGGTGCTGACCGCTGAGGCCGAAGCGCTCTCAGCGTTGCAGAACGCCGGCTATGCCGACGCCGCCATCGGTCCGCGCCGCGTCGTCGTCGATCACGCAACGAACCGCGTCAACACCGAGTTTCGCTTTGAGCCCGGCGTGCGTGTGCAGCTAGGCGCGGTGCGGGCCGAGCCATCCGATCTGTTTCGGCCCAGCTATATCGCCAGCTTGCGCAACTGGGACATAGGCGAGGTCTATTCGCCGGATGCGCTCTCGCGCTTGCGGCGCGACCTCACCGCGACCGGCGCCGTCTCGGTGGCGGCGACGCGGCTCGGCCCGGTCAATCCCGATGGCGCGCGCGATGTCGTGCTTAATGTCGAGCCGTCGCGCCGTCATGCCTACGAAGCCGGGCTCAGCTACTCGACGACCGAAGGTCTCGGCGTCGAAGCGGAATGGACACGACGCAATTTCACCCGCCGCGCCGACTCGCTGACCATCGGCGTTACGCTTGCCGAACTGCAGCAAGGCATCAGCGCGAATTGGGCCCGCCCCCACGCCATCGAACTCGGCCATACGCTAAACCTTGGCGTTTCGGCAGAGCGGGAAGATCTCGACGCCTACACGCGCCAAGCGCTCGCTGTGTACGGCTCGGTTGACGCATCGCCGAGGCTGCGTATCGGCACGAGTTACGGTCTGCGCCTGGCGGCCGAGCAGTATGACGACACCGCCGGCAGTGTGCGCGATGCGCTCGTGCTCACCGGCTTCGGCGAGGTTCGCCACGACACGCGCGAAAACCGGCTCGACGCGCGTGACGGATCGCTCGTGGATCTGCGGCTCGAACCGGCGATCTCCACCGGCGATCAGACGCTCGGCTACGTGCGCGCCATGGCCGAAGGCCGTCTCTACGAATCCTTCGGGGCTGAGGATAGAACCACGCTTGCGGCGCGATTGCGCGCCGCTTGGCTCGAAGCCGTCTCTGGCGATCCCGACGACGTGCCGCCAAGCCAGCGCTTCTATGTCGGCGGCGGCGGCTCCGTGCGCGGCTATGCCTACAATTCCATCTATCCGCGCGAACGCGACCTGTTGGGGCTGACCCCCGGCGGACAAGGCCTGGTCGAGACCTCGTTCGAAGCGCGCTACCGCATCACCGAGCGCTGGGGCGCGGTTGCATTCATCGACGGCGGGAATGCGTTCGACGATTGGAGCGATGCAGGCGATCTGCGCTGGGGCGTTGGCGCCGGCGTGCGCTACGACTTGGGCTTTGCGCCGCTCCGTTTGGATGTCGCGCTTCCGCTCGATCCAGATGAAGCTGGAGCCGACTACGCGCTCTATATCAGCCTGGGCCAGGCCTTCTGATGGCGGCGAGCAACAAGCGCCGCCGATGGCCCGCCGCCGCCGCGGGCAGCGCCGTGCTGGCGGGCGGCGCCTACATCGCGCTCGGACCGGCCGCTGGCTGGATTGTCGACACGGCCGGCGATGGCATGCGCGTCTGGCGTTTGGGCCGCATTGAACTCGATGGCGTTTCCGGCAGCTGGCTCGGCGATCTCAGCGCCCGCCGCATTGCTATCGCCGATGAGCACGGTGTCTGGATCGAGGCCTACGATGTGGCGCTCGACTGGCGCCCGCACGCCCTGCCCTTCGGCGCCGTGCGCATTGACGCGGCGCGCGCCAACCACATCGTCGTCTCGCGCCAGCCGACACTCGGGGCGCCGCGGCCAAGCAGCGGCGTTCGGTTCGATGTGCGCATCGATGCGCTCGACGTCGCACGCATCAGTCTGGAAGAGGCCGTTTTCGGCGAAGCTGCGCAATTCCGCGCCGATCTTGCCTTCAACTACACAGACAGCGAGCTGCTTGGCCTAGAGGCGGAGCTGCTCCGGCTTGACTCCGAGGCCGACAGGCTCGCGGCCGTGTACCGGCCGGACGAGGACTATGCCCTCGACGTCGACATTGTGAGCGCGCCTGGCGGCGTCATCGCCCGCGCGCTCGGCGTCAGCGAAGCGGGTTTTGCGGCCGCCGCGCAGGGCCAGGGCGATGCCCGCTCCGGCCGGGCTGTGTTCAACGCCGCCACCGGCGAAACCGAGCTGCTCGCGGGCGTCGCCGAGTGGAATGCAGAGCGCTGGTCGACCGAAACGCGCGGACAACTCGACGGGTTGCCCGGGCTGCAAACGCTGGCGCGCCGCATCGGGCCCAGCGCGACGCTTACAGCCAGCGGCGCCCGTGTTGGGGTGTTCGAGGCGCGGGCCGAAACGCCGTTCCTGACCGTCGACCTGGCCGGCGAACTCGACGACGAGCGCGAATTGGTCGGCCCGGCGCGCATCGTCGCTACGGCCGCACGCCTTTCCGACATTGCCCGGGAATCTCCATTCGAGCTCGGCGAAGCGCGTCTTGAGGGCGAATTGCGCCGTGCACGCGGTACGACAGCGATTCAAGGGACGCTGGAGGCGCGCGCTGTCGATGTGTTCGGTCAGCGCGCGCGCTTTTCCGGTCCGGTGCGCGCATCGCTCACCGACAAGCGCTTCGCGCTCGACGGCGATCTGCGCTCGCCCGCCGATTCTCCGCCGCTCTTCGCAAATGCTCGCTTGCGCACCGAGCTTGCCTACGATCGTGAGCAAAGCCGGTTCACATTGGATCGGGCGCAATTGACCGGCGATGCCGCCACCGTGAGCGCGCAGGGCCGCTCCACGCGCGGCGACGGCGAATTCTCCGGCGATTGGCGCGCACACCGTTTGGGCGCTCTGGCGCCCGAGCTTTCTGGCCAGGCCGCCGGACGATGGCGCGCGGTTTCGCAGCGCACGGCGGATGCGCGCGCCTGGATCATCACCGCTGACGGCGCCGGCAGCGACGTTGCCGGCGATCCGGCAATCGTGTCGCAATTGCTGGGCGCCGCGCCCCACGCCGAGGCGCGGCTGCGCTACGACAATCGCGCCTTCACGGTCGAGCATGCTCTGCTCAACGGCGCGCGGCTGCGCATGGGCGCGCTCGGTCGCATCGTTCAAGGCCAAGCTGACCTTTCGATCGAAGCCAGCGCAACCGGGCCTATCGCGTTGGGCGCCGCCGAGATAGCCGGCGCCGTCGACGCCACGGGCCGGCTAACCGGACGACTGGCGCGGCCGACGCTGACGGCCAACGCAGCACTCTCGAGCTTCAGCGCCGGCGGCGTGATCGTCAACCAGCCGGTAATCGACTTCACGCTGGCGCCAAGCGGGCGCGGGTATGCCGGGCGCGCTGCGGTGCATGGCGTCGCGCGCCAGCTGCCGCTTACGGCATCCGCCAATGTCGGCGTCACCTCTCGCGCACTCTCGCTGACAAATCTCGATGCACAATGGGGCGCGCTCGCGGCGCAAGGTCACGCCAGGTTTGCTTCTGCCGGCGTCACCGCCGATCTCGACGTCAACGGCTCGATCGACGGTTTGGCGCCCGGCGCCCGCGGCCGCCTTGTCGCCGATGTCGGCCTGACGCCCGGCCGCATCGCCGTCAACGCGCAAATCGTCGAAGCGCGCAGCGGCGAACTGCGCGTGCGCGCTGCGACGTTGCGCGCGGCCGGCCCGTTCGACGCCATTGCCGCCAGCTTCGAGCTGCGCGGGCGCCTGCGCGAAGCGCCGCTCGCTTTCGGCGGCACGGCGCTGCTCGACGCAGCCGGCGACACGACGCTTCGAGTCGAAGGCCGAGGCGAACTCGCCGGCGCAGAGGTGTTCACGCACGGGCCG
>CAZHWA010000261.1:0-4151 GCA_964536175.1 uncultured Terricaulis sp.
GAGTCGCTGCGCCAGGGATTCATCTTTATCGCCCAGTTCTTCGATCTCTGTTCGGCGCAGAACGACCCCATTGGCAGCGGGTTCGCCGATGTCTGCATCGCCCAGGGCATGGATGCGAGCCAACTGGGCATCTACAACCCGCTTGGCGGCTACGGCTTCGATACGATCGCACACGGCAACCCGAATCTGGGCCCCGAGACCGCCGACACGCTCACGCTGGGCGCCGATTGGGAATTCGGCGATCCATGGCGCGCGCGTCTCTCGGCCGACTACTTCGAGATCGACCTGCGCGACGCCATCCTCTTGGCCGCGCCGATGGAGAGCTGCGGCGCCGCATCCGATCCGACCGATCCCATCTGTCTCCTGATCGAACGCGATCCCAGCGGCTTCATTACCTTCGCCCGCAATTTCCCCATCAATCACTCAAGCGCCATCGTCGAAGGCGTGGACCTCGGCCTCAACCTCGAGTTCGCCGCGCCGGCCTGGCTCGCACTGACGCCGGACGCCGATATTGAGCTGCAGGTGCTTGCCACGCGGTACCTGCAGGCTGCATCCGCCGCATCGGCGCGCGCGCCCTTGTTCGATTGCATCGGCTATTTCGGCTGCGGCACGTACGAATTGCTGGGCGCTGTCACGCCGGAATGGCTGACGACGACGACGCTGCGCTACGTTGCCGGCCCGGCGTCGGCCATGCTGCGCTGGCGCTATATCGGCGCGCTCGACAACGCCACACCGGCCATGGCCGTCGCCGTGGGTCAGACGCCGCCCATCGTGGCGGTCCCCGAGATCGACGCGGTCCATTATGTCGACCTTGCTTTTTCCTATGAGCTGGGAGCACGCGCGCGTCTCAGCGCCGGTGTCGACAACGTGTTCGAACAGGACCCGCCGCTGTTCGGCGCCAACCAGGTGCAGGCCAACACAGATCCCGCGCGCTATGACGTGTTCGGCCGCCGTTTCTTCGTGCGGCTGTCGTACCGGTTCGGTCGGTAGAGGTTCACGCCGGCACGAAACGAAGCGCTGCGCCATTGTTGCAGTAGCGGATGCGCCGCGGCGGCGGCCCATCGTTGAAGACGTGGCCCTGATGGCCCAGACAGCGCGCGCAATGATATTCGGTGCGCGGCTGCAGCAACAGCAGGTCGGGCTTGGTGGCGGCGTTTTCGCGTATGATGTCGGTGAAGCTCGGCCAGCCGGTGCCGGAGGTAAATTTCCACTGCGAGCGGAAGAGTTCGAGCCCGCAGCCGGCGCACACGAACACGCCGCGCCGGTGCTCGTCGTTGAGCGGGCTGGTGAAGGCGCGTTCGGTGGCTTCCCGGCGCAGCACGCGGAAAGCCAGCGGCGCCAGCCGTTCGCGCCATTGCGCCTCCGTCAGGCGCCGCCACGGATCTTCCGCGTAGCGCGCTTCGTTGGCGGCGCTGTTAATGCCGAGATTTTCCTGACCATTCGCCTCGCAGGCGCCCAGCGGCAGCGCAGCGGCGGAAAACAGGAGCGAACGGCGGGATAGGGTCATGCCCGCTAGTACGTATCAAGAGGCCTGCGGTTGCAACTGGCGGCCTTCGAGCGCGGCGAAACATTCCTCGATCGAGCGCACATACGTGACGGCATCGCGGAAGCTCGCCGGCGTTAGATTGGCCGCCACCGTGTGTTCCATCAGGGCAAAGAACGGCGCCCAGAAATCGTCTTCGGAGAGAAACGCCATCGGTTTGGTATGCAAGCCAAGCCGCGCCCAGGAGAGCGTCTCGACGGCCTCTTCCAACGTGCCGATCCCGCCGGGAAGCACGACAAACGCGTCGCTTTCCTCGAACATCAGGTGCTTGCGCTCGTGCATGGTGTCGACCATGCGGTGCGGCACTGCTTCAAGCACGATCTCGCGGCGCTCCAGAAAGCGCGGCATCACGCCGAGCACGTCGCCGCCGGCGGCGAACGCCGCCTTGGCGCAGCGGCCCATGAGACCGATCGAGCCGCCGCCATAAACCAAACGCAACCCGCGCGCCGCCAGCGCCTGGCCAAATCGCGTGGCCAGATCGAGGTAGTCCGGCTCCGTCGTCTCCGAGGAGCCGCAATAGACGCACACCGAGCGAAGCGCGCGGCCGGGTCTGGCGGAATCAGCCATGGGCATCGTCCTGCAAGGCTAGTCCAATGGCGTTGCGAGGGGGAGGGCGCATCCTTAAGTCGTGCCTTCAAGGAACGGTCCAAATGGCGCGCGGCGAAGGCAGGACAGTGTCGAAAGCGGAACCCTCCGCAGACGTTGCGCCGCCGATCCTGCGCACCGTCTCGCGGCTGATGGGACTGATCGGCGGGCTAACCGGTCCTGGCTATCGCCTCCGCCTCGCCGTCGCGTTCCTGTTGACGCTTGTGAGCAAAGTGCTGGCGGTGGTTTCCCCGCTGGTGCTTGCCGACGGCATCAACCGGTTGTCCGCAGGCGATGCAGCCGGCGCGTTGCCGGCGTTTTTTGGGCTGGCCGGCTTCTGGGCGGCGCTGCGATTTGCCTCCACCGCCGGTCCGCAAGTGCGCGACGCCATCTTCCAGCCGATCAGCGAACAGGCCCAGCGCCGGGCCGGCACGCGCGTCTTCCGCCACGTGCATGCGCTCTCGGTGCGCTTTCATCAGTCCAAACGCACCGGCGGCGTCTATCGCATCATCGAGCGCGGGGTGCGGGCCATCGATTTCCTGTTGCGCTTTCTCGCATTCAACATCGCCCCAACCATCATCGAATTGTTGCTGGCGGCGGCGGTGCTCGGCTTCACCTACGGCTGGAGCTTTTCGCTGATCGCTGCGCTTACGGTGGTCGTTTACGCCTGGCTCACCTTCGGCGTGACGGAATGGCGGCTGAAGCACCGGCGCGAGATGAACGAGGCCGATACCGAGGCCGCGGGCAGGGCGGTCGATTCCTTGCTCAACTTCGAAACCGTCAAAAGCTTCGCGGCCGAGCAGCGGGAAAGCGAACGTTACGACCGCGCGCTCGCCTCGTATGCCGGCGCGGCCGTGCGCGCCTATACCTCGCTGGTCATCCTCAATGTGGTGCAAGGCTTCATCATGACGGTGGGGCTGCTGGCAATGGTGCTCGCCGCCGGTTTCTATGTCGGGCGCGGCGCCATGGGCCCAGGCGACATCACCGCCGTCATTCTCATCATGACCAATCTTTATGCGCCGCTGAACATTCTCGGCTTCGCCTATCGCGAGATCAAGCAGACCTCGATCGATATGGAAAAGATGTTCGCGCTCTTGGACGAAGCGCCGGATGTCGCCGACGCGCCCCATGCCGGCGAACTGGAGGCGCCCCGCGGTGAAGTTGTCTTCGACAATGTCTCCTTCGCCCACGAGGGCAGGGACATGGGGCTCGAGCGCGTCTCCTTTACAGCGCCAGCCGGCAAGACCACGGCCATCGTCGGACCCTCGGGCGCGGGCAAATCAACAATCCTCAAACTGCTGTTCCGCTTCTACGATCCATCCTCCGGCCGGGTGTCGATCGACAACCAGGACTTGCGCGATGTGACCCAGGCGAGCTTGCGCGAAGCGCTGGGTCTGGTGCCGCAGGATGTGGTGCTGTTCAACGATACGATCCGCTACAACATCGCCTACGGCAAACCCGAAGCCAGCCAGCGCGAACTCGAAGAGGCGGCCCGGCGCGCGCAATTGCTGCACTTCATCGAAAGTCTGCCGCAAGGCTGGGATACGCGCGTCGGCGAGCGCGGCCTTAAACTCAGCGGCGGCGAGAAGCAGCGCGTTGGCATCGCCCGTGTTGTGCTGAAAGATCCATGTATCCTCATTTTGGATGAAGCGACGTCATCGCTGGACAGCGCCACCGAAGCTGACGTGCAGAGCGCGCTGGAAGAAGCAGCGCGCGGGCGCACCACGCTGGTCGTCGCCCACCGGCTCTCCACCATCGCCGGCGCCGACCAGATCGTCGTGCTCGATCGCGGCCGCGTCGTCGAACGCGGCGCCCATGCCGCCCTGATCGCCAAGGGCGGGCTCTACGCCAGTTTGTGGAAGCGCCAGGCTGAAGACCCGGAAATCGTTGCGGCGGAATAGGGTCTCCTTTGGGTGGCGGAGATAGCGCCGCGCTGAGCAAACGCTGAGCCCGTCGAAGCGCGAGAAGCGCCACGCCGCTTTTCGGCAGCCAACCCGGCCCAAGCAGTTGAAATCGCGGGCCC
>CAZHWA010000262.1:0-4147 GCA_964536175.1 uncultured Terricaulis sp.
GGTGGTCAATCCCGAACTATGCACCGGCCACCTCAATCTGCGCGACCGGGAAACCCATTTCATCTTCGGCGACGCCGCCGTCGCGGTGCTGGTCGAACGCGCCGACGTTGCGCCGGCCGGATCCTGGGTGATCCTGGGCAGCAAGCTGAAGACCCGCTTTTCCAACAATATCCGCAACAATTTCGGTTTCCTCAATCGCTGCGATCCGCAATGGCGCGACATGCCGGACAAGCTGATCACGCAGCAAGGCCGCAAGGTGTTCAAGGAAGTCGTGCCGCTGGTTTCGGACATGATCCTGGAACACATGGCCGAACTGAACCTCAAACCCACCGACCTGCGCCGTCTGTGGCTGCATCAGGCCAACTCCAACATGAACCGGCTGATCGCCGAGCGCGTGCTCGGCCATGAAGCCAGCCAGGACGAGGCGCCGACTGTGCTCGATGAATACGGTAATACAGCCGGCGCCGGCTCGATCATCGCTTTCCACAAGCACTCGGCCGATCTCAAAGCCGGCGACCGCGGGCTCATCTGTTCGTTCGGCGCGGGCTACTCGGCCGGCTCCATATTCGTGCAGAAAGCCGCTTAGCGGCAGTTTCTGCTGTATGCTGCGGCGATGACGGAAGGCCCGACTTTCTCGGCCGGCGTGGCGGCGCTCGAGGCCGGTCGCTACGTCGATGCACTTGCGCTTTTCATGCCGCTGGCGCAGCGCAGTCCGCCCAGCGAAACGGTGCTTCTGGCGCTGGCATCGGCGCAATTGGGTGTTGGCGATGCGGCGGCAGCGCTGCGCAGCGCGCAGGCCGCGCGCGCGATAACGCAGGACAAAACCTCCGCGCTTTACGTGCTGGCGCCGGCGGCGGCCCTCGCGGGCAACGAGGCGCTGTTTCGCTCGTGCCTGGACCGTCTCGGCGAGCTGGCCGCGTCCGAGATCGCGGCTTTGGGCGCATTCTGGACAACGCGTCTTACCGAGCACGGCCAGCTCGGCGCCGCAGCTGACGTGCAGCGGCGCCTCGTTGCACTTCTCCCCCAGGATTATGCCGTGCGCATCGCCTATGCCGACACGCTGTTACGCATAGGCGAGTCGGCGGCCGCCGGCGCCGCGCTCGCAGCGGCCCTGCAGCTCGATCGCTCGCGCAGCGAAGCGCATGCGCTACTGGCGCAACAGCGCCTGCAGAGCGGCGACCTGGATGGCGCAAAAAAGAGCGCGTTGACCGCCATTGCCGGCGACCCGCACGCGGTCCCGGCCTATGCGGCCCTGGCTGAGATCGATCCAGCCGCCATCGACGAGACCATGGCGGAGCGGCTAAGCGAAGTGGTCAGAGAAACACGAACATCCCCGGAAAATCGCGCCGCTGCTGGGATGGCGCTTGCGGCTGCGCTCGACGCCAGCGCCCGGTATGAGGACGCGTTCGCGGCGATCGTGCAGGCGCGCCGCGAACTGGCGCACGCCGACGCACAACGCGGGCGCCGTTACCAGCGCGACCTCACCACACAAAAGGCTGACGCCGAGATGCGGTTGTTCTCCACCGCGGCGCTCGCCAAGCCGGCGTCTGACCCTGCGCGAGGCGGTGGACTAGTGTTCATTGTCGGCATGCCGCGCAGCGGTTCAACCCTGGTCGACCAGGCGCTGGCGAGTCACAGCCGTGTCATCAGCCGCGGCGAGAGCAACGCATTGCCGAGCGTGCGTGCGGAATTCGACGCCGAACTGGCGCGTCGGCCAGACCCGGACGCCGCAACGGCGCGGCATGGGGAGCGCTGGGACCTGCTCTACCGCGCCGGCGCGCGGGCGCCGCTGCTGGTGGACAAGAACTTGTTCAACTTCTGGAATGTCGGTCTGATCGCGCGCCTGTTTCCTGCGGCTCGCGTCATCCTGGTGCGGCGCGATCCGGTCGACGTCTGTTTTTCGATTTTCCGCCGCGCTTTCCTGGGCGAACACCCGTTTGCCAACGATCTCGAAGATCTCGCGCATTACCATCGCTGTTTCGACCGGCTGGCCGATCACTGGCTCGGCGCAGCGCCGGAGAGCGTGCTGGAGGTGAGCTACGAAGCGCTGGTGCAGGATTTTGAAACCGGCGTTCGCGTCATTCTCGCTCATTGCGGCCTGACGTTCGAGGCGGCGTGCCTTCGTTTCCATGAGAACACGCGCCCGGTCGCCACATCCAGTGCGGCCCAGGTGCGGCGCCCGCTGTTCACTGCAGGCGTCGGACGCTGGCGTCCCTATGCGCGTCAGCTTCAGCCGCTGATCGCAGCGCTGGAGAAGTACAAACGTATCTGAGTCCGTATCGCGTACCCGCTAAGCGTTGAGCGGTGCGGCGATGGTGCAGACCAAACCGCCGCGCTCGAACGCGAGCTTGACGCTGCCATGCAAGTCATGCGCGAGCGCGTGTTCGATCATCCTCGAACCGTAGCCGCGCTTTTTCGGCGTTCTCACGGGCGGGCCGCCGCTTTCCGTCCACACCAACTCAAGCAATCCGCCGTCGCTTACACGCCAACAGATGTCGACGACGCCGCGCGGGTTCGACAACGCGCCGTACTTGACGGCGTTGGTGCACAGTTCGTGGAACGCCATGGCGATCGACAGCGCCTGACGCGACGCAAGCATTACGTCCGGACCTTCTGTGCGGATGCGTTCGCGCGCAGCGCCGCACACGTGGCTTACGTCATCGATAATGGCGCGCAACGGCGCCGGCGACCATTGCCGGTCGGTCAACAGGCTGTGCGCGCGCGACAACGCGCCGATCCGGCTCTCAAAAGCGCGCTGGGCGGCGGCGTCGACGTGCTTGAAGGTCTGCTGGGCGATGCCCTGCACAACGGCCAGCATGTTCTTCACGCGATGATTGAGCTCATTGAGCAGGAGTCTGTTGTGCTCTTCAGCCATCCGTCGTTCGTGGATGTCGACGCCAGTTGATTGCGCTTCCGTCCAACGGCCCTCATCGTCGAAGGCCAGCGCCCGGTTGGTCCACAATGTCCAGCGTTCGCCATCGACCGTCCGGAAACGGTTCTCGACCCTCGCTTCGGGCGCTTCAAGCGTGAGCCCGTTCAACATCGCTTCGACGGCGGGACGATCTGTTTCGGGAATCCAGTTCCAGAAATCGGCGCCGGTAAGCGCCTCAACAGTCGTTCCCAACGCCTGCGCATAGGCGCAGTTGACGAACGCGATTTCGCCATCGCGTCTGAAGCGACAAATCAGATCCGGCTGGTTCTCCACCAGTTCGCGATAGCGCCGCTCGCTCTCGGACAGCGCCGCCTGCGCGGCGAGCGCATCCGTGCGGTCGACGGCCAGACCGACATAGCCGTGAAACCGGCCCTCGGCGTCGATGCGCGGCTTCGAGCTGACCTCGAACCAGCGCCATGCGCCGTCATGCCTGCGGAAGCGCGCTTCAAAGGTGTAGGCGACATGGCCGGCCGCCCAAGCAGCGGCTCGTTTCTCACGCACAGCAGCCAAATCGTCCGGGTGGAGCACGCTGAGCCAGGCATCACCCAGCGCCTGCTCTTGGGGAATGCCGGTGAGTTCGCTGAATGCGCGGTTCATGAACTCGACGGCGCCGGCGCTGTCGGTCATCCATACCGGCGCCGGCGTTGAATCGGCGGCTTCGCGCAGCAATGGCTCATTGCGCTGAAGCGCAAACTCTTCGCTGAGGGGAGCGCGCGGTTCGGTCGATGAACCCTTCGACGTTTGGGACATGCAGCACCCAACTCCCGGGTCACGCCGTCGGGCGAAGACCTCCCGATCGCGCCAACGCCCAGCCTGTTGGCGAGTTCCCGAAAGGACCCGCGGACCGGCGCCGCGCGGCGCCGGTCCGCCATGCGTTCACCATCCGCAGGATTGCCCCTCATTCTGCTCCTGCAGGTACGCCATCAGCGGCTGGAAATAGCGCACCATCGAGCCGCCATCCATCTGGCGCGTGCCAGTGAAGGCCTCGAGCGCGTCCGCCCATGGGCGCGAACGGCCCATCTCCATCATCGCATTGAAGCGACGCCCAACTTCTTCGTTGCCGTAGATCGTGCAGCGGTGCAGCGGCCCGTCCCAGCCGGCCTGCTGGCAGGCAGCTTCGTAGAACTGGAACTGCAATACGTGCGCGAGGAAGTAGCGCAGATAGGAGACGTTGAAGGCGATGTGATACTTTGCGCCCGGATCGAAAAATTCCTC
>CAZHWA010000263.1:0-4138 GCA_964536175.1 uncultured Terricaulis sp.
TCGTCGCCTTCGTTGTGGCCGAAGCGGCGATAGCAGAACATGTCGATGACGACGTCCTTGCCGAACAGCTGGCGATACTCGGTGGCCACTTTGGCCGCAAAAACCACAGCTTCGGGGTCGTCGCCGTTCACGTGAAAAATCGGCGCCTGCACCATAAGCGCGACATCGCTGGGATACGGTGAAGATCGCGAATAATGCGGCGCGGTCGTGAAGCCGATCTGGTTGTTGATGATGAAGTGCATGGTGCCGCCGGTGCGGTAGCCGCGCAGGCCCGACAGGGCGAAACATTCCGCCACGACGCCTTGGCCGGCGAACGCCGCATCGCCGTGGATCAGCAGCGGCAGCACACGCGAACGCAGCTTGAACAGCGCCTCGCCCTCTTCCGTCCAGGTGGCGCGCTGCGCCTGCTTGGCGCGCGCTTTGCCGAGCACGACGGGATTAACGATCTCAAGGTGGCTCGGATTGGCGGTGAGCGAGAGGTGCACCTGATTGCCGTCGAACTCGCGGTCGGACGATGCGCCCAGGTGATATTTCACATCGCCGGACCCCAAGACATCGTCGGGCGTGGCAGACCCGCCCTGAAACTCATTGAAGATCGCCCGGTACGGCTTTCCCATCACGGCTGCGAGTACGTTGAGGCGGCCGCGGTGGGCCATGCCGAGGACGATCTCGTCGATGCCGAGCGCGCCGCCGCGTTTGATCACTTGTTCGAGCGCCGGGATCATGGCTTCGCCACCGTCCAGGCCGAAACGCTTCGTACCCGGATGGCGCTTGTGCACGAACTTCTCGAACATCTCGCCTTCGACGAGCTTCTTCAGGATTGAACGCTTGCCTTCGGGCGTGAAGGCGATCGCCTTGTCCGGACCTTCGATGCGCTCCTGAATCCAGGCTTTCTCATGCGGATCTGTGATGTGCATGAACTCGACGGCGAAGGTCGAACAATAGGTGCGCCTGAGGATCGCCAGCATCTCATTGAGGGTGGCGGTCTCCAGCCCGAGCACGCCATCGATGAAAATCGGCCGGTCGAGATCGTTCGGGCCAAAGCCGTAATGGGCCGGATCGAGCTCAGCCGGCGGCTCGCGCACTTCGATACCGAGCGGATCGAGGTTCGCCGCCAGGTGCCCGCGCGTACGGAAAGCGCGGATCATCATCAGCGCGCGTACGCTGTCGCGGGCCGCCTTCTGCACGTCCTCGGTCGACGCGCCAGGCAGGCGCGGCGTCTTGCGTTCAAAATGGTCCTGCAAGCCTCCCCAGTTGCCGTCGAGCAGCCTGGTCGTTTCGGTGGTCCGCGGCTGCGCCAGGTCGGCGCGGTACCAGGAGGGCCCCTGCATAGCCGCCCGCACCGCGTTGGGATCGTCATGCAGGTGCTGGAAGACCGCCCGCCAGGAGGGATCGACCGAATCGGGATCGGTCAGGAACCTCTCGTGCATTTCCTCAACAAAGGCCGCATTGGCGCCGTAGAGAAAGCTGGTTTCGAGCAGTGCGGTGTTGGGCAAGCTGCGGGCGTCGTCCGCCATGGGAACGGATAACCTCTCGGAAAAACGCAAAACGGCGCACAACATATAGGTCACGTCGGCGCGCGGGGCTCCTTCTAGAGCGAGCCGGTTAAGGAATGAAGGGCTGCGTTAGCGCAGGGCTGAATTGAAGCGGCCGTCTTGGCTTGCCAAGACGTGCGTCAGCCCTGCAGCACTTCCGCCATAGTCCGCCCGAGCGCTGCCGGGTGCGGAGCGACGGCGATGCCAGCGGCTTCGAGCGCCGCGATCTTGGAGGCGGCATCGCCTTTGCCGCCGGAAATGATGGCGCCGGCGTGGCCCATGCGACGGCCCGGAGGCGCCGTGCGCCCGGCGATAAAGCCAACCGTCGGCTTCCAGCGGCCCTTCTTTTTTTCGTCGGCAAGAAACTGCGCGGCGTCCTCTTCCGCCGTGCCGCCGATTTCGCCGATCATGACGATGGCCTGGGTTTCGTCGTCGGCGAGGAAGCGCTCGAGCACGTCGACGAATTCCATGCCCTTCACCGGATCGCCGCCAATGCCCACGGCAGTGGTCTGGCCAAGCCCTTCGTTTGTGGTCTGAAACACCGCCTCATAGGTCAACGTCCCCGAACGCGAGACAACGCCGACCTTGCCTTTCTTGAAAATCTGGCCGGGCATGATGCCGATCTTGCATTGGTTCGGCACAAGGATGCCGGGGCAGTTGGGGCCAAGCAGGATCGAGTCGGATTTCTGTAGCTTGGCCTTCACGCGCACCATGTCGAGCACCGGGATGCCTTCGGTGATGCAGACGATGAACGGGATCTCGGCGTCGATCGCTTCTTCGATGGCGGCGGCGGCGTGCGGCGGCGGCACGTAGATCACGCTGGCGTCGGCGCCCGCACGCTCCTTCGCTTCCGCAACGGTATTGAACACCGGCAGCCCTAGATGCGTCTGCCCGCCCTTGCCGGGGGAGACCCCGGCGGTCATGCGCGTGCCATAGGCGATCGCCTGCTCGGAATGGAACGTGCCGTTCTTGCCGGTGAAACCCTGGCAAATGACCCGCGTGGAAGCGTTGACGAGGATGGACATTCGGCCCCCGGAAGCGCCGGTTTCGGGACCGGCGAAGCGGTGAGGTCCTACCCGCCCCGGCCAGCCGATGCAAACAGGCGGAACGTCCCTGCGCGCTAAGCGGTTTTGCCACAAGGCAACACGAGGGAGCCCGATTATGCCCGATCGTTCCAACTGGCGGCCGCCCGAGGATCACGCCGGCCGCGAAAATTGGCGTAGCCGTCCACGCGACGATCGCCCGTATTGGTGGCGCGACGACAGCCTTCCGTTCGACCATGATCAGGAACGAGCCATGCGCGCGTACGAGCGCGAGCGGGAGGCGCGCTACCATGGGGACGCGGACGACCCGTACCACAGGGACGGGACCCACCGCCGCCATGACCCGCGCCACGATGGGCAGCACCGGGGCTGGGGCGAGAAAGCGGCGGACAGCGTCAAAGCCATGCTTGGCAACGAACGCGCGGAGCGGCGCCGGGAGATGGATTACGATATCGAAGCGCGTGAGGACGAGCGCGAGCAGCGGCGAGAGGAGCGGCGCGAGCGGCGCGACTTCCGCGGCGTCGGCCCGCGTCTTCGCGCAGACGAAGACGAGGATCTGCGCGACGAGATTTGCCAGCGGTTCACCGACGATCCCGACCTCGATGCCGCCGACATCCTCGTACGCGTCATCGATAACGAAGCGATCCTCGACGGCAGCGTGCGCAGCACGCGCGATCTCGATCGCGCCCAGCATCTCGCCGACGATGTCCGCGGCATCGTTTATGTGCGCAATCGGCTACGCGTCGGCCGCTCCGGCGACGACCGGGTGCGCCGCGCCACCGTCGGCATGGGCTACGACGACGGCCCCGCGCGTCGCGAACGGCGCCGCGAACGCCGCTGGAGCTAGCCCATTACGAAGCCGTTGAGCTTGTTGCCGTCGGGATCGCGGAAATAGCCGGCGTAGAAGCCGGGCGGACCTTGGCGCCGAGCGAGAGCGCGAGTTTGTAGATGTCATCGACCTGGCGCGCGCTTTCGCACGCGAGCGCGGCCATCACGCCATTGCCCACGGTCGCCGGCCTGCCGTCAAACGGCTTGGTGAGGCCGAGCCCCGCGCCGCCGCCCGCTTCACCCCAGGCGATGAAACCCTCCGCCTCACTGCCCATCATGCGCTTGGCGCCGAGCGCGCCGCAGATGGCGTCATAGAACTTGGCGTTGTTGGCGAGATCGTTCGTGCCGAGCGTCATGTAGCCGATCATTGGCTTTCCTACCCCTTCACAGCCGTCACGATCTTGCGCGCCGCGTCTTCCAGATCATCTGCCGCGATCACGTTGAGGCCGCTGTCGCGGATGATGGCTTTGCCTTGTTCCACGTTGGTGCCTTCTAGCCGCACCACCAGCGGCACGGTGATGCCCTCCTCCTTCACCGCTTCGACGATGCCGGCGGCGATGATGTCGCAGCGGGCGATGCCGCCGAAAATGTTGACGAGAATGCCCTTCACGTTGGCATCGGAAAGAATGATCTTGAAGGCGGCTTCGACCTTGTTCTTGTCGGCGCCGCCGCCGACGTCGAGGAAGTTCGCCGGCTCGGCGCCGAAGTGCTTGATGATGTCCATTGTCGCCA
>CAZHWA010000264.1:0-4114 GCA_964536175.1 uncultured Terricaulis sp.
TCGGCGATCTGCCGTTCGGCACGCTTGAATACAATTCCATATTCGCCGCGGGCTTGGCGTTGCTGCTGCTGACCCTGGTGTTCAATTTCCTTGCATTCTGGCTGCAGCGCCGCTTCCGGGAGGCCTATTGATGACGGCCATCGACGTCGAGCGCGTGCGCGACATCACCGCCCAGCCGGCCGGTCTTGGCGCGCGCAAGCTGAAGGACCGAAGCTTTATCATTTGGGGCGTGCTGGCGACGGTGATCGGGCTCGGCACGCTGGTTGCGCTAGTGTTGGATCTCGCCGCCGATGGCGGTCACCGGCTCACGCCGGACTTTTTTCTGAGCTTCCCCTCGTCGGATCCTTCGCAGGCCGGGATTCTGTCGGCCTGGGTGGGTTCGATTTTGGTCATTATCACAACTGCGTTCATCGCGGTCCCAATCGGCCTTCTAGCGGGCGTCTATCTTGAAGAATACGCGCCGAAGAATTCGCTCACGAGTGCGATCGAAATTGCGGTCAACAATCTCGCCGGCGTGCCCTCGATCCTGTTCGGCTTGATGGCGGTCGGCATCTTCGTGCAGTTCCTCGGCAATCCGGACCGCTGGTTCGGTTTCCTGCCGGAGGCATTCCGCAATGCCGCCGCGGATTTGTTCGGGCAGTCGATACTGACGGCGGCCATCACGCTGGCGTTGCTGATCTTGCCGGTGGTGATTGTGGCGACGCGCGAAGCGGTGCGCGGCGTGCCGCAAGAAATCCGCCACGCCGCGCTCGCGGTCGGCGCCACCAAGTGGCAGACGACGCAGCACCATGTCATGCCCTATGCGCTGCCCGGCGTGGTCACCGGCGTCATCATCGGCATTTCGCGGGCGCTGGGCGAAACCGCACCGCTGATCATGATCGGGGGGCTGACCTTCGTCGCCTTCCTGCCGATCGCGCGCCCGGGGGATGCGTCGTTCGAAACCATTGGCGTCCTCGATGAGTACGGCGCAGCGGTCGATCCCTCAGCCACCGAGAGCGTGCGCATTGAGCACGATGGCGTGGTGGTCCTGCCTGACTTCACGGAAATGGCGGTGGAGGCGGGGCAAACCTACGAGCTGCCGCACGGGACGACGATCCAATCGGTGGCGAGCTGGGGCGAGGCGATCGCGAGCTGGTCGCCCAGTAACTGGCTGGGACAGGAATTCACCGTGTTGCCGATCCAGATGTTCAACTGGACATCGCGGCCGCAGGGCGAGTTTCTCGAGATCGCGGCGGCCGCCGGCCTCGTCCTGCTGGCGATCACGCTGCTGATGAACGGCGCGGCGATATGGCTGCGCTATCGTCTGCGCAAGCGGATCAAGTGGTGAGCTAGCTTTGCGCGGCCTTGCGCTCGCGTCTGGCTTCACGCTTGAGACGGCGGCGTTCGCGCGCGCGCGCGCGCAAGTCGCGCAGCTTGTGCCAGAACCGGCGCTTGCCCTCCTTCGGCAGAGGTTCGAGGTTGCGGCGAAATTCTTCAGCGCAGGCGCGCCATGAGTACTTCTCCGCCAACGCGCGCGTTGCGCCGCGATCGCAGTGGAGCGCCTCCAGGCAGGCTTTCTGGAGATTGTGATCGACAACGCCGGCGCCGGTCCCGGGCAGGATGTCCTTCGGGCCCGGCGCGACAAAGCCGGCCACCGGCGTGCCGCAGGCGGCCGCTTCCAGGATCACCAGGCCAAACGTGTCGGTGAGGCTGGGAAACACGAACACGTCCGCATCGGCGTAGTGGCGCGCCAGCTCCTCGCCGAACTTGGCGCCGGTGAACACCGCGTCTGGATATTTCTCGGTCAGCTCGGCGCGCGCGGGCCCGTCGCCGACGACGACTTTCGTGCCGGGCAAATCGAGTTCGAGGAAGGCTTCGATGTTCTTCTCGACCGAGACGCGGCCGACATAGGCGAAAATCGGCTTGGGTAATTGCTTATAGACGCCGCCGTCTATGCCGCGCTTGCTGGGATGGAAAAGGTCGACATCGACGCCGCGGCTCCAGAGCGCGATGTTGCGGAACCCCTGCAGTCTGAGGCGCTCCATCATGGTGGGCGTCGCCACCATCACGCGCCCCGATTTGTCATGGAAGGCGTGCATGTAGCGATAGCCGGCCCAAAGCGGGATCCACCAGAAGCGGGCCGTCACGTACTCCGGAAACTGCGTGTGGTAGCTCGTTGTGAATGGGAATTTGTGCTTGAGGCATATCGCGCGCGCGTCCCAGCCGAGTGTGCCTTCAGTCGCAATGTGGACGGCGTCGGGCGCGAACGCGAGGAAACGGTCCTCCACGTCCTCGCGGGCGCCGAGCGCCAGGCGGATTTCGGAGTAGGTGATCAGCGGCACCGTATTCGGGTAGTCGGCGGGCGACACGACCTCGATCTCGCAGCCCATCGCCTGCAACTCCCGCATTGTATTGGAGAGCGTGCGCACGACGCCGTTCACTTGCGGCTCCCAGGCGTCGGTCACCAGCATGATGCGGGTCGGCAGTCTGTCGCCTCCGCCCTCGGCTTCCGGGGCGCCCTCCGGCGCGTCGGCCTCCGCGGGAGGCATGTCAGCTTCGGTGCTCACGGGGCCGTGTCTCACCATGCGCGGGACAAGCGCGCAAGGCCCGCCGGCGCCGCTTGCCCTCCGGCGCGGGGGCGCGCATGTAGCACCGTATGGCTGTGGATTTGGCCCCCGCTCTGGCACTGTTGCGCCGCGAGGCTGCTGAAATTGCCGCCCTCTACCTGTTCGGCAGCGCCGCCGCAGGCGCTGAACGACCTGACAGCGATGTCGATCTTGTCGACTTGGCTTGCGCGCCCGCGAGAGTGCAGATGCAGCCAATCGGAGAAGGCCGCCTCATCGCGGCTTATGACGCGCACGCCGCCGCATTCTTCGAAGTTCGGGCGATGCGGGAGCACCAGGATTTGAAGGCGCGTCGCGCCAGCATTGAGGCGCACATTATCCAGCGTGGACGCGTCTATGCCGGATAACGTGATTGTCGACAAGGCCGACATTATTGAGCGCTGTATCAAGCGCGCCCGAGAAGAACTGATCGGCTTCCGTAATCTGGCGGTGCATCAGGATCGAATACTGGGTCTGGCGATCGTGTGCGCTGCGATCGAGAAGAATCTTGACGGTCTTCTTTGGTTTTCAGCGCCTGCATTGCGCCTTTAAGGGGTCTGATTCATGCAAACTGCCGCCAGGACTGATGCTGCCCCCGCCACCGATTGGGACGCGCTTGACGCGCTTAAGTACGCCGACGAGGACGTCGCCGTGGCGGCGCTGTTGGCCGAGCCGCCGCTGGATGCGGCCGCGCGCGCCAGTGTGACGGCGGAGGCGCGGGCGCTGGTCAAGCGCGCGCGCGAGCTGAAGCACCGCAAAGGCGTGATGGAGAGCTTCCTCGAAGAATATGGGTTGTCCACCGCCGAGGGCTTGGCGCTCATGTGTCTGGCCGAAGCGCTGCTGCGCGTGCCGGACGAGGAGACTGTGGACAAGCTGATCGCCGAGAAGATCAGCACTGGCCGCTGGAGCGAACATCTCGGCAAGTCAGATCACTGGCTGGTCAATGCCGGCACGTGGGGGCTGATGCTGACCGGAGGCATCGTGCGGCTGCCGGAAGAAATTCACGACGCCAGCCACTTCCTGGGCAGCTTGACGCGGCGCATGGGCGAGCCGGCTATCCGTCTGGCCGTCAACCAAGCGATGGTGATCCTTGGTCGCCAATTCGTGCTCGGACGCAATATCGAGGCGGCGATGAAGCGCGGCGCGGGCATGCAGCGCGGCGGCGTGGCGAGCCGCTTCTCATTCGACATGCTGGGCGAAGGCGCGCGCACAACAGCGGACGCCGAGCGCTACCTGGCGAGCTACGCCAATGCGGTGGACGTCGTCGGCCGCGCCGCGGAAGGTCAAGGTCCGCACGTCTCGTCGGGTATTTCGGTGAAGCTCTCGGCGCTGCACCCGCGCTACGAGGCGCGGCTGGAGGAGCGCGCCTTTACCGAACTTTATCCGCGCGTGCTGCAGCTCGCTGAAGCGGCGAAGCAATGGAATATCGGCCTTACCATCGACGCCGAGGAAGCCGACCGGTTGGTCATCTCGCTCAAACTCTTCGAGCGGCTGGCTTTGGAGCCATCGCTTGCAGGCTGGGAAGGTCTGGG
>CAZHWA010000265.1:0-4081 GCA_964536175.1 uncultured Terricaulis sp.
GCGCTGTCGGCGAGATTGGGGCGTGCTAGTTGAAGCAGCGCTGCGTATGGCCCCACACCGATGATCGACGTTCACATGGTTTGCTCGCACGACGCCCTCAAGCTGGCGGAGATGCTCATGCGGCTGCTGGAGGCCGAAGAGCATCGCGTTCGGTTGAGCTATGGGCGGCAGGCGCTTGGCGCGCTCGATGAGGCCGCCGGCTCTCCAGACGCTGTTATACTGATTTGGTCGCCCAACGCGCGCGCGCAAACATATATGCACGCCTGGGCTCAACGCATCGAACCGCGCCGCTTAGTCGAGCTTGCGCTCGGCGCCAGCGACTGGCCGACAATCAAACGCGTTGCCCCTGTCATCGATTTCACGGGCTGGCGCGGACAACGGGGCGCGCGGCCATGGAAAGCCCTGACCGAACGGTTGCACGCAGTCGCCGGCGCTCTCGGACCGCATCGTGCACCAACCAAGGCGATGATGGCGATAGGCCTCGCCGGGGTGGCTGCAGTCGCGAGCGCGGTGATGACCCGTCCGGAGACGCCCATCGAGCACTTGGAGGTTGGGGCCCCGCTAGAAGAACTGACCGCTACTGACAGTCATATCGGCGTTGGCGGGCCGCTCACTGCAATCGAACCGGCGTCTATAGAAGACGAAGTTCTGAGCATGCGGCGTTTTCGCGCGATCGAACCCATTACCGATCAGGCGACAGACCCGCTCGCCCCTGTACCTGAGTTTGAGTTGCTTGAGTTGCGCGATCGCACGTTTCTCGAACGCCTGAACGCGTACAATCCGCTGCGCCGCCGATCGCAGGAGCCAACTTAAGCTACGCCGCGCCTCGGCGGGCGCGCAGCCAGTGCATGACGGCCCAAGCGTGCGCTTCATGGCGCAATTTCACGAGCGCCTCGGGCGGCGTCATCCAGATCAATTGGTGATCCGGTTCGCTCGGCGCGTTGTCTGCTGCAGATAGCTCGACTTCGTAAAATGTCGAAAGCGAATTTCGCGGCTCACTCTTGTTCACCCAGTATTGGCCTGCGCGTCCAAGCACCCGGGTCGGCCAAATCGTGAGCCCGGTTTCCTCCAGGAACTCGCGCATCAGCGCAGCCGCCTCGTCTTCGTCGGCCTCGATGCCGCCGCCTGGCAGATCGAATTCAAAGGGGGCGCTCCTGCCGATCTGCGCCACGGCAATGCTCGCTTCGCCACGCGCACAAATGCCGTAGGCGCTCATCCGTTCGCGATAGGTCAAGCCAGGCTGGGTGACGCCGAACTGGAGCGCAAAGCGGGTCATGCGGCGGGGCTATAGCGCAAGTGCGACCTTGAGGCGATGACGAATAGGATTGAAAGCTCTGGCCCGACGTGCGCTTAAGGGACGATGGAAGCAGACCGTCTCGACGCAATAGCTCTGATCACCGGCGCCGGTTCCGGTATCGGCGCGGCGTGCGCGCGCGATATCGCGCGCCGGTCGGAAGGCGGCCTCATCCTCGTCGATATGAAGGACGACGCGCTGGCGGCGGTGGCGGACGACCTCGAACGCGCGAACGTGGCGCCCGAGCGGGTGTCGACTCTGGCGTTCGATGTCGCCGATGAGGAGCGCTGGGCTCAAGCGGCGGACTTCATCCGCGGGCAATACGGCAGGCTGGACTGGGCGATCGTCAATGCCGGCATCGCCCATGCATCGCCCATCGCCGACACCGATCTCGTGGATTGGCGGCGGGTGATGTCGACCAATCTGGATGGCGCATTTCTCACGCTAAGAACGGTGATGTCGTTGATGCGCGGCAACATCAGCGGCGGCAGTATCGTTGTGACGGCGTCGGCCGCGGCCATAAAGGCCGAGCCCGGCGTTGCCGCCTACGGCGCATCCAAGGCAGGGTTGCTGCAATTGATGCGGGTGGCGGCCAAGGAAGGCGCGCCGGACAACATCCGCGTCAACGCCATAGCGCCGGGCGGGGTTGAGACGCCAATGTGGTCGCAAGTCCCGATGTTTCAGGATCTTGCGCGCGAACTTGGTGGCGAACGCGCGGCGTTCGATCATATCGCCAAGCTGGCCACGCCATTGGCGCGTTACGCGAAGGCCGACGACGTCGCCCGGCTGATGGTCATGCTGCTGTCCGACGAAACCCCGATCACCGGTGCAACGCTTGTCGTGGACGGCGGCTATACGCTCTGATCGGCGCTTCGATTCGCGGAGCGGTCCATGCAGTCCATGTTCAAACGTTTCTTCGGCTTCGACCGGCTGCTTGGGCCGACCCTGGTTCGACTCGTCTACTATTTCGGCGCGGCTATCATCGTCGTGCTCGCCGGCTTCAACATGTTGTTGGCGTTCATGTCCATTTTCGCGGGCAATCTTGGCGGCGGTGGCATGCGGCTCATTGCGACACCGGCCGTCGCGGCTGTCGCGTTCATCTACTGGCGGTTTGCCTGCGAATTATTCATGCTGGCTTTTCTCTCGTATGAGAGGCTCGGCGAAGTGCGCGATCTGATGCGCATCGCAGCCGGACAATCCCCGCCGCAGCCGGATCACCCCGAGTTCTGAAGAAAGCGCAATACGATTTGCGTCGGAACGCGTTTGACGCGCCGCGTGCTGGCGTCGAGCAGAGCCCAATTGGACTTGATCTGCGCGGCCGGTTTCTCAGCGCCGACTTTGCGGATTTCGACAAACCGGACCCAGGCGGCGCCGCGGGGTGTTTCATCCACCCAGGTGCGCACGTCGACCTCGTCTCCACCCGTCAGCGGCGCGCGATAATCCACTTCGTGCCGCCGCACCACCCAGAGGTAATTTGCGAGCATCTCGGATGTCGCGCGCGCACGCCAATGGGCGATGGCGATGTCCTGGGCGTAGCGCAGATAGACGATGTTATTGACGTGCCCAAGTTCGTCGATATCGGCAGCGTCGACGGCAAAGCGTTGCGTGAATATCTCGGCGGCCATGCAAGGAGGCTAGTCGAAATCGCTCACGCCGCCGCGGCGGCGAATTGTTCCAGCACCGACACCGCCTCCCCAAGCGCGACGCGAACCGCCGCCAGCGCTGCGGCGCAGCCCGCTTCGGGTGCGGCTTCGGCTGCTTCGCAGGCGGCTGCGAGTGCGAGAAGGCCGATGCCGCGCGCCGATCCCTTCATGGTGTGGACGGCAGTGCGCCAATCCGCCCCTTCGCAATCGGCGGCCCAAGCGCCGACCTGCTGGCGGAACAGCCCGATGACTTCGTCTTGCAAGGCCCGATCGCCACTGGTCATGCGATCGAAATGGGCGCGGTCGAATACGGTCATGGCCCATTTCCACCCAGCGCGCTTAAAGCGGGCTTAAGCGATGGGCGCGCCAAACAGCATCGGGTGCGCCCAGGCGATCAGCGCCGTCAGGATCAGCGCAACAATTCCGCGCCAGCCGATCTCGCCCAGACGCAGCGTGTTTCGCCCACGTGCGATGGCTACAAAAGGCACGTTGGAGGTCGCGTCCTCGAAGCGGGTCCAGCCGTCCGGGTCGCGTGCGCGCCCTTTGCGGTCAATGGAGCGCGCGCCAAAAATCACCATGAGACCCAGAGCGCCGAACAGCATCAAGGCGAAGCGCTCGCCATTGACGAGCAGGTGTCCCGCCGCCCACAGCGCCACACCCCAGAGAAAAGGATGGCGGGTGATGCGCAACACGCCCCGCGCGGGTTCGGCCGCGGCAAGACCGCGCTTTTCGTAGCTGGCCAAAGTCGGCCCTGGTGTGAACAACCCAGAGAAGGCCAGCAAAAGCCCTAGCACGATGAGGAGATAAGCCGGCCAGCGCAGCCAGTCCGGCGGCAGCCAGAGCGCCTGGTTCAGCGGATCGAACGGGTCGGCGCGCATTCGCCCGAAACCGCGGATCATCCACACCAGCAGCGCCAGCGAAGCCAGTGAGAACAAGGCGCGGTAAGGCCCCTCCCCGATCCGGCGCACCAGCGCGCTGCGAAGCCCCGTGGCCGACACGCCGATATGGATCAGGACGAACCCAGCCAACGCCCAGGCAAACCCATTCATTTCCTGAACCTCCCCTTCGCCGCAGGCTGGACGAGCCCGTCCAATGCCCTTATGTCGGCCTCTCTCTGAGTCCAAGGGTGATTAGCTCAGTTGGT
>CAZHWA010000266.1:0-4048 GCA_964536175.1 uncultured Terricaulis sp.
CCTGCACGTCGACCGAGCGCTCCAGCCCCGCGCCTGTGCGCTTGGCGAGTTCCTCGCGATTCACCACCTCGCCTGGCCGGGCGGCGAGTATTCGCAGCAACGCGACCTCCGCCTCCGTCAGGCGCACCGTGGCGTCGTCCCGCTGAAGTTCGCCGCGCGCGGTATGGAAGCTGAAAGGCCCGAACGTCACGCTCTCCGGGGTCTCGCCGCGATTGGCGACGGTGCGTCGCAGGATCGCATTAATGCGCAGCGCCAGTTCGGCCGGTTCGAAAGGCTTGGGCACATAATCGTCCGCGCCGATGGAAAGGCCGCGGATGCGATCTTCGGGCATGCCGCGCGCCGTCAGCAGCACGATCGGCACTTTCGATGTCTTGCGCACGCTTTCGGCGAGTGAGAATCCATCCTCGACCGGCATCATCACGTCCAGGATCAGGAGGTCGAAATCCATCGAGTCGAGCAGGCGGCGTGCGCTTGCCGCGTCTGGCGCCGAGGACACGCGTGCGCCGGCCTGGGACAGATAACGCTTGAGCAATTCGCGAATGCGGTCGTCATCGTCCACCAGCAGCAAATGCGGCGGCCGGTCCAGCGCGTCAAAGGCCGGGGCGGTGTTCATGTGTCGGGGCCGCCGCTAAATGGCCCGGTATGAGCATGGCGGAACCGCCAAGCGCCGTGTCCGGGGGCAGAACTTGCCAAGTGGCTCGACACTTGATTGACAGACATGTCTCAGAACACAGAATGCGATAAAAAACATCCCACCAGCGAGCCGGCTCGGCAAGAGCCGACCACCAGGAGAGGAAAGCCGATGCCCGCACAGCCCTTCGACGATCGCGACGGCTGGGTCTGGTTTGACGGCGAATTCGTTCCCCATCGCGACGCCAAAGTCCATGTGCTGACGCACGCACTGCACTACGCTTCCTGCGTGTTCGAGGGCGAGCGGGCTTATGGCGGGGTCGTATTCAAGAGCCGCGAGCATAGCCAAAGGCTGCACAACTCGGCCCACCTGCTCGGCTTCAGGCTGCCCTACAGCGTGGAGGAGATCGACCGCGTCAAAGCCGAACTGATTAAAAAGCAGGGCTTCGAAAACTGCTATCTGCGGGCGCTGGCGTGGCGGGGCTCAAGACAAATGGGCGTGGCCGCAGACCGGGGCGACGTCCACGTTGCGGTGACGGCATGGGAATGGGGCGATTACTTCGCCGACAAAATGAAGGGCGTTCGCCTGATGATCGCGCCGTGGCGTCGTCCGGCCCCGGACACCGCGCCGTCCAATTCGAAAGCGGCCGGTCTCTACATGGTCTGCACGCTCTCCCGCCATGCGGCGAACGACGCGGGTTTCGATGACGCCATGATGTTCGACTGGCGCGGCCAGATCGCCGAAGGCACCGGCGCCAACATCTTCTTCGTCAAGGATGGCGTTCTGCACACGCCAACTCCGGATTGTTTCCTGAACGGCATTACGCGCCAGACGGTCATCGCGCTCGCACGCAACAACCGTATCGAGGTAGTAGAGCGCGCGATATTCCCCAATGAGCTGGCCACGTTCAGCGAATGCTTCCTCACCGGCTCGGCCGCCGAGATCACTGCTGTTCGCGAAATCGCCGGCTTGCCGTTCAAGCCGGGGGCGATGACCGAACGGCTGATGCACGAGTTCTCGGCGCTGACCCGGAGCACGACCTAAGCGAGAGAAGGCTGGAGTTGCGCGACTGCGATCGCTGCCCGGCGCTATTCGCTGACCAGGAAATGCCCGTGCATCGCCGCGATGGGTTGGCTGCGCTCGTTCTGCCACGCCTCCGCCTGTACATTGGCGATGCGGCGGCCGATTTTGACGACGCGCGCGCGCGCGTACGTGTCGATAGGTTTGCCTGAGCGCAGATAATCGACGCCGATGTCGATGGTCTTGGCGAACTTCTCGCTCTTTGAAGCGACGGCAAGCTGGGTGATGGCGGTTAGCTCCATCAACGCGCCGACGACGCCGCCGTGCAGCGCCGGCAACAGCGGATTGCCGATGAGCTGCTCGCTGTAGGGCATGATGAGCGTCAGCTCGTCGCCCTTGAGTTCGGCGCGCACGCCGAGGAAGCTGGCGTAAGGAATGCGCGCGATGGCGGCGCCGACGCGGTCTTGCGGGGTCATGGCCGACAGCATGGACCGCCGGCGCCCTCGCCGGCGTCCGCCATCGCGAATTTGGGCTCGCGCGCAGCTTTTGCACGAACCGGAGCGCCGGCGAGGGCGCCGGCGGTCCATATTGAGATTCGCGGCGTCATCCTTGCTTCCCCGGCGCGTTCGCGCCGACCTTCGGCTACGAGTTGAGCATGAACGCCGCGGCGGCCTGCGCGATCGGATTGTCTGGTCCGTCCTCATAGGCGATGGCGCGCACGAACGCGACGTTGCGGCCGATCTTGTAGCAATGCGCCTCGGCGAGCACATCGCGGCCGGGGATAGCGCCGCGCATATAGTCGATACGTATATCGATGGTCGCGACCGTCGTCGGCTCACGCATTGCGAGCACCGCAGCCATGCCGGAGAGCTGGTCGAGGAACGTGGTGATCACCCCGCCGGCGATCACCCCGGTTTCGGGATCGCCGATGAGTTCGGCTTTGTACGGCGCCCGGCCCCAGACTTTCGCGCCCTCGAATTTGGTAACTTCAATGCCAAGCGCGCGGCCCTGCGGCGTCCAGCGCGTCATCGCCTGCACGCGCTCAAGCGCATCGGCGCCTTCTCCGTAATTCGTCGGGGGATTGTTCACCATGGCGGGGCTGCTAGCAGCCGGCCGGCGTTTGCGCTATGTCCGAAATTGACGAACCGTCATTTTTCTGGCCCGATGGGCCAGATCCGAACGGGAGCAGGGATGAGCGATACCGCCGCAGTTGAGCCGATAGGCAAGCGTGAGAAGACCAAGGTGGCCAATCGGCAAGCCATCTTGGCCGCGGCCCGGCGTGTCTTCGCGCAATTAGGCTATGACGCGGCAACGGTGCGCGACATCATCCGCGGCACCGATCTGGCTTCGGGCACGTTCTACAATTACTTCCGGTCCAAGGAAGAGGTTTACGAAGCGCTTGCTGACGACAGCGCGCGCCGTTTTCGCCCTATCCTTCGACAAGCGCGCGAGAGCGCGGCGAGTTTCGAGCAGTACCTGCATGCAGCCTTTCGCGCTTACTTCCGGTTCCTGGTCGATGAGAACGTTACGGAAGGCCGGCCCATTGACGAACGTCTGCCGCATGTGCGTTTAGACACGCCGGAAACCAAGGCCGTCTATCAGGAGGTGCGCCAAAGCCTAGAAGAGGCGATGGCAGGAGGACAGGCGCCGCCTGTGGACGCCGACTATCTCGCTTGCGCCTGCATCGGAATCGCGCAGGAGGTTGGTTCTGCCATGTTGCGCCGTTCGCCACCCGATGTAGAAGCGGCAGCCGCGTTCGCAACTGGCCTGGTTCTCAAGGGCCTCAGCGGCGTCCCGCATACCAGCTGAGCTTTCGGAGTCGTATTCTTGTCCTGGCTGCGCAAGGCGCTCGTCCATCTTGCATTGTCACGCTCAACCGAGTCGCTGTTGAAGATGTCGGGCGGAGAGCCGCGCACCGTGCGCGGCATGACGCTAGAGCCGCGGTTGCAGTTTCTTGAAGCGCAGGCGCGCGCGCGCGCCATTCCGTGGGAGCAGCAAACGCCCGAGCGTCTGCGCGACCAGACCGAAGCGATGAGCGCCCTGTTCGGGGGACGCAGCGTCGGCGGCGTGCGCACCGAGCGCATCTATGTCACGGGGCGGAGCCATTCCGTGCCGTGCCGGCTGTACTTGCCGACCGTGCGGGACAATTCCGCAGCAATGCTGGTTTATTTCCATTTCGGCGGCGGCGTGGTCGGTTCGCTCGATACGTGCCATCGCCTTTGCGGGCTGATCGCCAAGCAGGCGGGCGCACCAGTGCTCTCGGTCGACTATCGGCTCGCCCCTGAGCACAAGTTTCCGACCGGTATCGAGGACGCGACTGCGGCTTATCTCTGGGCGGTCGACAACGCTGCGCGCTACGGCGCGCCGGTGGGCAAGGCGGCGGTCGGCGGAGATTCC
>CAZHWA010000267.1:0-4045 GCA_964536175.1 uncultured Terricaulis sp.
CAGAGCTTCTGAGTGATCGAGTCGATGAGCTGCCGCTGATTGCCGCGCGGAAAATCGGTGCGGCCGATCGAGCCGGCGAACAAGAAGTCGCCGACGAAAGCGAGCTTCCGCTCTCGGTTATGAATCACCACATGGCCGGGCGTATGGCCTGGCGTGTGCGAAACGTCGAAGCGCACGCCCTCGAACTCGAGTGCTTCGCCATCTTCCAAATAGCGGTCGGGCTTGACATTGCGCAGCCCCGCGACGCCGTAGCGGCGCGCGCTCTCCTCGATCTGATCGAGCCAGAATTGATCGTCGCGATGCGGGCCCTCAACTTGAACGCCGGTACGTTCGCGCAATTCGGCCGCGGCGCCAGCATGATCGAGGTGGCCGTGCGTCAGCCAGATGCGGGTCAATTCCAGGCCAAACTGCTCGAGCGCGCCCAGCAGCTTGTCGGCTTCGCCGCCAGGGTCGACGAAGGCCGCACGCTTGGTCTCTTCATGCCAGATCAGCGAACAATTCTGCTGCAGCGGCGTCACCGGAATTATCCGGATCTGCAGCTTGGGGGAGGGCGCGGTCATGGGCTGGTCATATCCGACGGAACGCGCTGTGCAAGACGCCCTTCTCCGCGTACAAAAAAGGCCGGACCCGAAGGTCCGGCCTTTCTCCAAACGAACGGGCGCGTCAGGTGGCGTTTTCCAGACCCTGCACGTGCTCCAGATGCTGTCGCAGATTCGGCAGCGTACGCTGGGCCCAATCGCGCAACGGTCCGGCCTCGCCGTTGGCGGCATATTGCTCGAAGGCGCGCACCGCGTTCTCGTGTGCGGCCACTTGCGCGTCGAGATAGGCGTCATCGAACGCTTCACCGCTCTGGTTACGCAGGTTGTCGAGGCTGGATTGCTGCGTCTGGTTCAGTTGCGGCGCGGGCGTCGCCAAATTGTTCGTTGACGCAAGCTGCGTCAGTTCTTGCGTTGTCTGTCGATGCGCAGTCACCATCTGCCCCGCAAAATCTTTCACCTCTTGGCGCTGCCCGCGCTGTGCCGCCAGTTCCGAAGACTGAATCTCGAAGGCGTCGGATGCGGCAGCAGTTTGTATGAATTCGGCTGCACTTATCCCCGCCTGCTGCTGAGCGCCGGGCAGTGATTGCTCGGACTCGGCCGTGTCGACGGTGGTGGCTTGTTGCCCGCACGCGGACAGCGCAAGCGCGCACACGGCGAGTAAGAGATGGCGTGTCATTTGTTCCGCTCCTGTGAAGCGCCGGACCTTGGGCTCAGAAGCGTCAACGTGGCGGCGCGACCGCCCGTTCCTGTCTAGCGTGTGGAACCCGCCTAGCGCCGGATTCGATTGCGGCGGCGGCGCCGATTATCGTCCTCGCTCTCGTCCGCCAGTTGCACGACTGGCGGCAAGGCGGCGTGGGCTTCGAACACGAGCGATGTCGTAAAGCTCAACACCTGCGCGGCCGAGCCGGGCGGTGCGTCGGAGCGATGCCGCGCCACCAGAATGTAGCGGCCAGGCCCCTCGAGCGGCACAGTAGCGTTCCCTGCCGCGTCCGTCGTGACGTAACGGTCAACATCTGTCTCAGGCTCGCCGGCCCTGTACACAACGAGCGCGGCGTTGGCGAAGGGCGCGCCCTCAAACGTGGCCTGCACCTGAAAGCCTTGGCTTGCGACCACCTGGTTTGGATGGGTAACTGGGCGCAGCGCGAGCTGACCTATGGTGCGATCCACCACGGTGCGGTTTGGCTCGCCGAGGGTCACGTACACGTCCGTCACGGTCACGGTCTGCAGCGTCGTGGTCGGGGCGCCCTCCGGCGGTATCTCGCCGTCCTGCAACTCTCGCCAACCGCCGTCGACGCCAACCATATTGGCCACGCGACCGAGCTGCTCGCCCGTTGTGAACCGATACGTGCCTTCTTTGTAGAGCGCGCTGCGCAGCTGCGTCGCCTGGTTCGTCACCTCGATATAGCTGTAAAATCCGTCGCGGCCGTCCGGCTCGATAACTGCCAGATTCCCGCCGATCGCAGCGGCCGGCGTGAAGAACGTGGTCGCGTAAGCGGCGTGCAGCGAAAGCGATCGATCGTCCGGGAGGAACTCTTCCGGCATCATGTAGGCGGTGTAAGCCGAGGCGGAGCCCGCCAGGGCGGCGAAGAAGGCCGAGGCCAGCAGCAGCTTTCTCATGCGCGGAAACAAACAGAGGCAGGCCAAGATTTCAACCCCGTCATGTGGGGAGATTCGCTCACAGCGGCGCGATATCGCCACATTTCTTGAGGTGAATCCGGCGCTTCCGGTGGGATGGCAGCCTGTCGCAACCGGTCAGAGAACGTCCTTCGCCGAAGTCGCGATGGGCGGGTAGAGTTTCACGCCGCGTTCGCGATCGTGGCGTCGTCGAGAGGGCAGGCGTGGCGCCGATGCGGGACAGGCTGCGATGACGCGTGTGCGCATCGCCATCGTGGGCGGCGGCTTTAGCGGCGCCGCGCTCGCGATTCATCTGGCGCAGCGCAGCGGCGCACCACCGACGATTCTGGTCGACAAGAGCGGACGTTTCGGCCGCGGCCTCGCCTATGACGCGGCGGATCGCGCCTATTTGTTGAACGTCCGCGCGTCGAACATGAGCCTCTTCCCGGATCGGCCGGATCACTTCGCGCAATGGCTAGCGCGCCGCGGCGGCAAACCCGCCGATTTCGCGTCCCGCAGGCGTTACGGCGACTATGTCGAAGATGCGCTGCGCCGCGCGGCCCAACACCCTGGAGTCTCGATCGAACGCCGGCACGCGGCGGCGGTGAGTTGCGTGCGCCAAAAAGACGGTTGGCTGCTCAGCCTGAGCGACGGGCGCGCCATGTCGGCCGAGGCTGTCGTGCTGGCGCTCGGCAACGCATCGCCCGCTGCGCCGGAATTCTGGAGCGGCGCGGATATTCCTCTGCTTGACCCTTGGGACATCGAGTCGATGCGTCGCATGCCGCGTGGCGACGTGTTGCTGCTGGGTACGGGACTGACCGCTGTCGACGTTTTGCTCACGCTGGCGCGCCGGCGTGGCGGTGGCGTGATTTACGCACTTTCGCGCCGCGGCCAGCTGCCGCGCGCGCACCTTAAGGGCCACGCGCCTCCTGCGCCACGCGCTTTGGACTTACCGCTGGCGCTAAGCGAAGCGCTGTTGGCGATGCGGACGGAGGTCGACGCCATGGTTGCGCTTAACGAGCCGTGGCAGCATGCAATAGACAGGCTACGAGCCCGCACGCCTGAGCTGTGGCGCCGGCTTCCGCCGGAGGCGCAGCAGCGCTTCCTGCGACACCTAAGGCCCTGGTGGGATGCGCACCGGCACCGCATGGCGCCCCAGATCGCCGCACAAGTCGAGAAATTGCAGAGTAACAGGCGTCTTTCTGTCATCGCCGGCGAAGTCGTCAGCGCAGAGCGCCACGGCCACGCCATTAGCGTGCAGTATCGCTTGCGCGGAAGCCGGTCGCGAGATCGCCTCAATGACATCGTCGGCGTGGTGAACTGTACGGGTGCGGCAATGGACTTTTCATCGACTGCCGACCCATTGGTGCGTCAGCTGCTGCACGACGGCTTGGCGCGGGCGCACGAATCGGGCCTCGGCTTCGCCGTCGATGATGACGGGCGGCTGATCGGCGCCTCCGGTGTCCCGCACGATAGCCTTTACGCGCTCGGGCCCATTACTCAAGGCGCATTTTGGGAGTCGACGGCTGTGCCGGAAATCCGCATGCGCGCCACTGCCCTGGCCGCGCTTCTCGCGCCGTAGCGCTAATCCGGCTTGGGCGTTGTGCAGCGTCCATGGTAATCGCCCCGCAGTATGAGCGATGAACCCAGCGCCGGGCGTTTTGACGGGCGCGTGCACCGTCTCCCGGTGCGCGTCTATTACGAGGACACCGATTTCACCGGGCTCGTCTACCACGCAAACTATCTGCGCTTCTTCGAGCGTGGACGCAGCGATTTCCTGCGCCTGGCCGGCGTGGCGCACACAGCGCTGCTCGAAGGGCCGGAGCCGCTGGGCTTTGCGGTCAACCGCATGACGTTGGATTTCCTCAAGGCGGCGCGCATCGACGAAGCGC
>CAZHWA010000268.1:0-4038 GCA_964536175.1 uncultured Terricaulis sp.
AGCTGGCGCTCCAGCATGGCGTTGCGCATGCCAAGCGCCCGTACGGCTTCGGTGGCGGCGCGATCGGCTTCCTGCGCCGCGTAATAGCGCGGCGCAATCTCAGACGAATGGGCGATGATCGGTCTGATCGCCTGTTCGTGCCGCCAGGCGATGGCCAGCAGCACGCCCCCGCCGATCAGCGTAACGACGCCGATCAGCGGGTGGATCATGAAGCACGCGATTACGAACACCACGGTCCACGGCGCATCGAGCAGGGCGAACGCAGCCGGGCTCACCAGGGTCTGCCGCAACGTATCGAAGTCGCGAGCGGCCTGTGCGCGCGACAGATCGCTCGCTTCGGGCGCACGACCGTTGCTCCAGCCTAATTCGATAACGACAGGCGCGAGCAGACGATCGAAGCGCAGGCCCAGCCGCCCGGCCAGACGCTGGCGCGTCATGTCCAGGACGCCCAACACCGCCAGCGCAAACAGAAGCACCGCCCCCAGCAACGCAAGTGTGGTCATGCCGCCGGTATTCAGGACGCGGTCGTACACCTGCATCATGAAGATCGACGGTGCGAGATAGAGAAGGTTAATTCCGGCGCTGAATAGGATGCCCCAGCCGACAAGATCGCGGGCAGCGCGGAGGGCCGCGCTCAACCGGCGTTCCTGAGGCGCCCCCCTGTCCAAGACGTCTCCTATGGAGTCTTTGACAGGGTTATGAGGCAACCGCCGCCGCGCCGCAATCGCATGCTGCAATTAGTTGAGCGGCCCGCACTGCTCGGCGGCTCGAACTTCCAGCCGGGCGGCGCACTCGACGGGGCGAATGCAAGTTCGTAAGCTGGTCTGCCGCGAAATCCCGGCGCCGCAGCCAGGTCGAACATGACGTTGCCAATCCTGGCCATCGGCCAGTCGAATCTCGAAGGCCGTTACGGTCCGGCGCTGACCGTCCCCGCACACAAGCGAACGGTTCGCGCTTTCGATCTCGCTGCGCGCCAGTGGTCGGATGCAAAACTCGGACGCAATCCGTTCAAGACGATCGTCCGCTCCACGATCCCCGCGCACAATCTGGTCTTCGAATTTGCACACCGCTACGCCAGCATCTGCGACGACGACGCAGATATCGTTCTGCTTGCCTCGGGCGGCAAGCGCATCGAGTTCTTTCTCCCCGGCGAGGTCCTTGCAGAGAACGGCTGGCGCAGTGAGCAGACCGACCCCGATTTCGGCAATTCGCTCGCCGGAGAAATCTTCGCCGCCGATGGGGCGGCCAAACAGGCGCTGGCGGCTGCTGGGCACGCCGCCTTCGAAGTCCTGCTCATCCACCAGGGCGAAGCCAACTTCGCCGATCCACCCATGGATGCGCCCGAGGCCTATGCGCTCAAGCTGCGGCGGCTGATTGAAGAATTGGAACGGCGGGGCCTGATACGGCCAACGACACCGATCGTTCTTGGCGAGATCAACCCGCTCTACCTAGGCGCATGGCTGATGCATCGCCAGGCTCTTGCCAACTTCACCGATGCGCGCACGCGTGTCGTGCGTTGGGACGCCGGCATAGAATGCGCAAAGGCAGTCATCGGCGAGAACAACTCGCACGCCAGCGGTCGTGGGCTGGCGGAATTGGGCAAGCGCTACTTCGAGGCCTACGTCCAGACCTGCGTCGCGGCCGCTCGACAGTCGAGCCGAGCCTCCATCTAGACGCCTCCTGGCGTGGGTGCGAACGAGGCGGAGTTACGCCAGAACGAGCGGCGGACGGCTCCTGGGAGCCGCCCACCCGTATCGCCTCAGATCACCAGGAAGTCGTTATGCGTGAGCGCGAGGCCGGTTGACAGTTGCGCGAACTGGATCGCCGCGCCGGCGCCGTTGCCATCGGCATCGTAAAGCAAGGCGCCGGTGGCGGAGTTGTAGATGATGCGATCGCTGGCGTCCCCGGCTGCCGCGCCGATGCGGAACGCCGCCGCCGACAGCACGCCGGCGCCGCCGACCGCCGTGAAGATGCCGTTCTCCAGATGAATCGTATCGTCGGTTACCGAGAAGCCGCTGATCGTATCCACATTGCCCCCGCCAAGGGCGCTGTTGAACACATACGCATCGGCGCCAGCGCCGCCGCTGAGATAGTCAGCGCCGGCCCCGCCGTTCAGGGTATCGGCCCCAACGCCGCCATAGAGCTTGTTGTTGCCGCTGTTGCCGATGATGACGTTGTCGAGCGAGTTGCCGACGCCATCGATGTTGCTCGAGCCCGTCAGCGTCAGGTTCTCGAGATTGGCGCCCAGCGTGCGCGTAATGCTGGAGAGAACGGTGTCTATTCCCGTAGCCCCGCCGGCTTCGAGGGTCTGATCGCCGGCATTGTCGACAACGTAGGTGTCGTTACCGAAGCCGCCGTACATGGTGTCGGCGCCCGCGCCGCCGCTGAGATAGTCATTGCCGTCGCGACCGATCAGCGTGTCCGATCCGGCGGCGCCGTAGAGGCTGTTTTTGCCGCTATTGCCAGTGATGACATTGTCAAGCGAGTTGCCGCCGCCATTGATATTGGCGGTCCCGGTGAGCTCCAGGTTCTCGATCCGCGCGCCAATGGTCAGGGTAATGGACGAGAGCACGGTGTCGATGCCCGTGGCTGCGCCTGATTCAACGGTGGTGTCGCCGGCATTGTCGACGACATAGGTGTCATTGCCGTTGCCGCCGTACATGACGTCAGCGCCCAATCCGCCATCGAGATAATCGTTGCCATCTTTTCCGCTCAACGAATCGTTTCCGCGTCCGCCATACAGCCAGTTGGCGGCGCTGTTGCCGGTGATCTTGTCGTTGCCGTCGCCGGTATAGACGATCTCGAAGATCTGACCGACGCCGATCGTCGCGAATTGACCCGCGATGATGCACCCGCCGCCAGAATTTATGTTGACGTCCGTATTGCCGAGACAGGCCGCAAAATTAAGCGTGTCGATGCCCGTGCCGTCGGCGTCCACAAGAGTGGCGCGGCCCGGCTGCAGCGCCACCATCGCCGCGTATTCGTTGGTGAAAACGTAGATGTCGTCGTCGACGTGGTCGCCCGCCGACGTGTACGACCCCCAAGCCGTAATAGTGACACCGGACAGCGTACCGGAATCCGCCGTGAAATCGTCGAAGATCGAAACCGTCCATGTGCCGTCGGCAATCTCGCCGAGATAGGCACGCGTCATGAAGGTCCATGTGGTCGGAATGGCCACCCCCTCGGCGCCGTCGTGCATCAGCCAGTAGACAGTGCCGTCCGGCGAGGTCAGCGAAATTTCGAGATCGCCAGTCCACGTGTGCGGCGTGCTCCAGGTGAGCGTCACCTCGATGGCCTCGATCTCGACCGATGGCGCGGACAACGCCAGATCGATGCTCGCCGGGCTTCCATTCTCGATGAACCAGGACCCTGTCGTGCCGGTCGTATGGAACCACTCGGTCCAAGTCGTCGCCTGACGATTCCAGGTTTCGGCCAGGCGCACGGCCGCCCACGCGTCGACGAGACCGAATCCGTAATCGCCGGAATAGTGATAGCCGCCGCCGTTCCACTCGGTAGCGTTGTTGAAGGTCCAGCCATAGGATTCGTAACCGGACGTGGCCGCGCCGATATCGCTGCCGACGTGGCGCGCGGTGGCGGCCAGAATGGTCTGCACGTCGCGCCAGCCGAGATCGGGATTGGCTTCCAACATCAGCGCTACGACGCCAGACACGATGGGCGTCGCCGCAGAGGTGCCGCCGAAACCGGCTGTATAGTCTCCGCTGTCGTAGCCCCACGCGCCGATACGATCGGTTGTGACGATGCCTGCAACGCCGCCGTTGCTGGGCGCGGTGATCAGAATGGCCGTGCCCGGGGTGCTGTACCACGAGACGTACCCGTCGTCGGCCATCGCCGCCACCGTGATGTTGTGGCGGTCGTTCTTCATGCCGTGGAGATTGACGTCATCGGTGTTGGCGCGCCCGTTAGCGGCCGCCTGCACCATGATGGTGCCGAGCCCGCTCCGGCCAAATGCTGCAGCGTCCCAAGTGCCGGCGAACAGCGTATCCCAGTAGCCGCCGTCAGACACCGTACGATTGTCGG
>CAZHWA010000269.1:0-4030 GCA_964536175.1 uncultured Terricaulis sp.
AGCGGTGACGAGCCTGCTGCGCGAAGTGCTGGCGCTGCAGCGCGCCGGCGACCGGGCGCGGGCGAATGCGTTCGTCGAGCGCTGGACCGAGTGGCGGCCGGATTTGCACGACGTCGTCGCCCAGCGCATGCGCGAAGCCGAACGCACGCGCTTTACGCTGGTGACGTACGAAGCGCTGGACGGGACGCGTTAGACGATGATCGGCGTTTCCCTGCGGCAGCTCAGCCGCCGCTCGCCGGGGCGGTCTAGCAGCGCATAATCGGGCGTGACGGCGAGGCGCAGGCCGCGGGCTTCGTAGATGTAATGGCCGCCATAGCTTCCGGGCTCTTCGGCGACGAGTGGAAGATCCATCGCCTCGCCGCCGTCGAGCTGGAGGCGCGCGCTCGGCGGCGGACTCCAATTGTAGCGGACGGTGAAGTAAACATCGGTGTTGATGCAGTAATAGCGCTGATCGGCCTCGGGCCGCCAAGTGGCGCAGCCGGGCAACGTCGCGATCGCCGCCAACAGAGCAAGCGCAAAGATATGTTTCACGCGGCCTCCCTCCTGAATGCTAGGGTTATGTGCCGCCATGCGGCAAGCAGGGATTGGGCGCAGCGCTTCACGAGTGCGTTTTCGTTGACGCCCCCCGAACCGACGCCCAGCGGAGCCCATGATGTCGAAACCCGAAACCATCTGCGCCCAAGGCGGCAGCGCGCATGACGAGGCAACAGGCGGCGTCACGCCTGCGATCCAGCCGTCGACAACGTATCTGCGCGGCGCGGATAACGAGCTTGTCACGGAGAATTTCTACAGCCGTTACGCGTCGCCAAATACGCGATTGGCGGAGAGCGCGATTGCGCAGCTTGAGGGCGCGGCGGATGCGCGGCTGTTCTCGTCGGGGATGGCGGCGGCGCTGGCGGTGTATCGCCGCCTGCCGCCTGGATCGCACGTGGTGGCGACCAAGCGCGGCTATTTCAGCATCGTCGCGTGGCTTGCAGAACAGCACGAGCGCGGCGCGCTTGACGTTTCCTTCTTCGATCCGCGCCAGCCTGAAACGCTGCCGCGCCTCGTGCGCAAGGGCGAAACACGGCTGGTCTGGATCGAGACGCCGGTCAATCCGGTGTACGAGGTGGTCGACATCGCCGCCTCGGCCGAAGCGGCGCATGGCGCAGGCGCGCTGCTCGCCGTGGATTCGACGGCCGCCTCCCCCATCCTGACGCGGCCGATCGAACACGGCGCCGACATCGTGCACCACTCGGCGACGAAATATCTCAACGGCCACTCGGACGTGCTCGCCGGCGTGCTGGCGATCCGCGATGCGAGCCTGCCGATCTGGGCCGACATCCACGAAGAGCGCAAGATCGGCGGCGCGGCGCTCGGGCCGTTCGAAGCCTGGCTGCTGCTGCGCGGGCTGCGCACGCTGCATCTGCGCGTGCGCCAAGCCAGCGAGAACGCCATGGCGCTGGCGCTCAGACTGCAAACGCACCCCGCGGTGGAGCGCGTCACCTATCCCGGCCTGCCGAACCACAAGCAGCACGTGATCGCGTCGAAACAGATGCAAGGCGGCTTCGGCGGCATGCTGTCGTTCGAGGTGAAAGACGGCGCGGAAGCCGCGCTCGGCGTCATCTCGCGCCTCAAGCTGGTGAAGATCGCGACGTCGTTGGGCGGCGTGGAGACGCTGATCGAGCACCGCCGCACGATCGAAGGCCCGGACTCCGATGTGCCGCCGGGCTTGTTGCGGCTCTCGGTCGGCGTCGAGCACGCGGACGATATCTGGGCCGATCTTGCGCCGGCGGTCCGGTCTGGCGCCGCGGCGCGAATTGGCTTATCCACCGCGGCATGACCCGCAAGCTTTCTCTGACTGTCGACGGCCGCAACGTCGTCGTGCAGCTGCACAAGGGCGACCTGCCCGACGGCGTGACCTTTAACGGTCCAGTGGCGGTCGACAGCGAGACGCTTGGTCTGTCGCTGGTGCGCGATCCTTTATGCCTCGTGCAGCTTTCAGACGGCGGCGGCGAAGCGCATCTGGTGCAGCTCGACCGGGCCACTTACGACGCGCCGAACCTGAAGCGGGTGCTGTCCGACACGAACATACTGAAGCTGTTCCACTTCGCGCGCTTCGACATCGCCATGTTCATGCGCGATCTCAGTGTCGTGTGTGCGCCGCTCTATTGTACGCGCACCGCCTCGCGCCTCGTGCGCACGTACACCGACCGTCACGGGCTGAAAGATCTCTGCAAGGAGCTGCTCGGGCGCGACATCTCCAAGGACCAGCAGTCGAGCGACTGGGGCGCCGCGGAGCTGACGGACGCACAGTTGAACTACGCCGCGTCCGACGTGCTGCATCTGCATGCGCTAAAAGAGAAGCTCGATGTCATGCTGGCGCGCGAAGGCCGCACCGAGATCGCGCAATCCTGCTTCGACTTCCTGCCGACGCGCGCCGCGCTCGATCTCGCCGGCTGGGACGAACAGGACATCTTTGCACACACCTAGGCAGCCCATCTCGCAGATCGCCAGACGTGGGAGACCTTCGCTTTCTGCTGGACAAAACGCCTTTGTCGCCTTGAGATCGGCCGGGGGCGAGAGGTGTGAAGATCATATCGCTGCTGGGTTTCGGGGCTGGCGTCCTCTCGCTGACCATCTTGTTGCGGGAAGGTCTGGCGCTGGGTTTCGCCGCGCCGCTCGACCTTCTCATTCGCTATTACGAGCGAGCTGTGGACCTCGTCCTGGGCTGGGCTCATGAGCCTTTGGCGGAGCTTCTCGCGCGCTTGCCATGGAGTTTAGAGCTGCAAGCCCATTGGAAACACATCCTGGTGCCAATGTGGCTCTATGTCGGCGCAGATTGCCGCGTGATGTGGCGTATCGACCGAAAGCGTGCAGCGGTGTTCTTTGCGCTTATTGGCGGGTTGCTCGCCCTCGTCGCGGCGCTTGCCGCCGGTGCGGCGCCGATCGACGATCCGTGGTTCCGGCCGGTCCTGTTTCCGGTCGCCGCACTCTTTGTCTTCAATTTCCTGCAGGCCGTCTGGGATGCGCTGTTCAGGCGACGTCCTGGCAAGACGCGCTGGCAGGTGTTCTTGTACTATGCCTCCTATTTCGCGCTCGGCAACATCGTTCTTGGGGCGGTTGTCGTCGCCGTCGGCATGCTGCTTAGAAGTGTGCATGCGCCAGGCCTTGGTTTATTACTGATTCTGGTGCTCGTGGCGTTGATCGCGCTCCGCGATCTACTTGTGAGCGCATTGGCCGTAGGCGAACGCCGCGCCGGCGATCAAACTTGGTGGGCTTGTTTTACCGGCATGGCCAATGTGCAATTGGGCGCAATGGTGCTGGCCACATTGGGCGGCGCTATCGCCTTCCTTGCACTGAACGCAGGCCTTTCCGCAGCTGGATTGTGACTTGCTGAAACAACGCTTGCTTTAGGTCCGTACAACCTGCTGCTCGATGCGACCGAAGATGGAGCGCCTCTTGGCGTCGAACATCTCGATCTCGACGCGGTCGCCGGGCTTGAGGAACGGCGTGATCGGCTTGCCGGTCTGGATCGTCTCGATCATGCGCTGCTCGGCGATGCAGGAATAGCCGCGCCCGCCTTCGCTCACCGGTTTGCCGGGGCCGCCATCGGCATCGCGGTTGGAGACCGTGCCGGAGCCGATGATCGTGCCGGCGGCGAGTTCACGCGTCTTCGCAGCGTGGGCGATGAGCTGGCCGAAATCGAAGGTCATGTCTTCGCCGGCATTGGCGGCGCCGAACGGTTTGCCGTTGAGCGCGACGTGGATGGGCAGATGCAGTTTGCCGTCGCGCCAGGCCTCGCCCAGCGCATCGGGCGTGACGGCGACGGGCGAGAACGCCGAGGCGGGTTTGGATTGGAAGAAACCGAAGCCTTTCTCCAGTTCGGCTGGGATGAGATTGCGTAGGCTGACGTCGTTCACCAGCATGATGAGGCGCACGCGCTCGCGTGCAGCCTCCGGAGAGACGCCCATCTCGACGTCGTCGACAATGACGGCGACTTCGGCTTCGAAATCGCAGCCCCAGGCTTCATCTTTGAGCGGAATCGGAT